>JAOUIC010000421.1 GCA_029884275.1 Gemmatimonadota bacterium
GGGGACTGCGGCTGCATGAGGGCTACGCCCGCGCGCCCGACGAGGTGCTGAAGGCCCTGGTCCGCTTCCTGACCCCGGGCACCCGACGGACCGCCCGGCTGGAAGCCCGGCGGATCTTTCTCGCCTTTCCGGTGGAGGACCACGCCCCGGGGGTGCCGCGGGACCCGGCCGCCCGGGTCGATCCCAGCGACCGGCGGATCCTGGCGAGGCTTCGGCAGCTTCATCGGGAACTCAATGACCGCCACTTCGAGGGATCGCTGGGCGATATTCCCATCCTCCTTTCGGGCCGGATGCGCCGGCGACTCGGCGAGCTCAGGCTGGAACGCAAGACCGGTCGGGCAATCCGGATCACGCTGAACCGCCGCCACGTGCGGCGCGATCCCTCGGTCGCCGTCATCGACACGCTGCTCCACGAAATGGTGCATCAGTGGCAGGCCGAAACCGGCCGCCCGGTGGACCATGGGGGCGACTTCCGCCGCAAGGCGCGCGAACTCGGGATCACCCCCCGCGCGATCGCGGGGGAGCCCCGGAGCCGCGCCGGCGGCTGATCGTCATGGAACCGCGCCGGTCGGCGCGGCATCCGCCGATTGGCTGTATCTTCGGCAACAACACTGACCACGGGCTGGTATGGGGATGTTCGAAGGCGTCGACTTCTACGACATCGATTCCCTGCTTGGCGAAGAGGAACGGGCGGTGCGCGACACCGTGCGCGCCTGGGTCGAAGAGCGCCTCATGCCGATCATCGGCGACTGCTACCTCCAGGGCCGCTTTCCGAAGGAGCTGGTCCCCGGTCTCGCCGAACTCGGGGTTTTGGGGGCGAACCTGCCGGAGGGATACGGCTGTGCCGGCCTCGGCAACGTCGCCTACGGGCTCATCATGCAGGAACTCGAACGGGGCGACAGCGGCATCCGCTCGTTCGCCTCGGTGCAGGGCGCGCTGGTGATGTACCCGATCCACGCCTTCGGCTCGGAGGAGCAGAGGCGACGCTGGCTGCCGCCGCTGGCGCGGGGGACGGCCATCGGCTGCTTCGGGCTCACCGAGCCGGACTACGGCTCGAACCCCGCGGGGATGATCACCACGGCGCGGGAGACCCGGGACGGATGGGTGCTGAATGGCGCGAAGATGTGGATCACCAACGGCTCCCAGGCCACGGTGGCGGTGATCTGGGCCAAGACCGGCGATCTGAAGGATCCGAAATCGGTGCGCGGCTTCATCGTTCCCACCGACACCCGCGGGTTCTCGGCCCGCGACCAGAAGGGCAAGCTCTCGCTCCGCGCGTCCGACACCAGCGAGCTCGTGCTGGACGACGTGCAGTTGCCCCGGGACGCCGTCCTCCCGGGATCGGGCGGGCTCAAGAGCCCCCTGATGTGCCTGACCCAGGCGCGGTACGGCATCGCCTGGGGGGCGATCGGCGCGGCGATGGCCTGCTACGATGAGGCGCTCGGGTACGCCCGGACGCGCATCATGTTCGACCGTCCCATCGGCCAGACCCAGATTCAGCAGGTACGCCTGGCCGACATGCTGACGGAGATCACCAAGGCGCAGCTGCTCGCGCTCCAGCTCGGCCGGCTCAAGGACGCCGGGCGGATGACGCCGGAGCAGGTGTCGCTCGCCAAGCGGAACAACGTGGACATCGCCTGCGAATGTGCCCGGGAGGCGCGGCGGCTGCTCGGCGCCAACGGCATCCTCGCCGAGTATCACTCGATGCGGCATCTGGCCAACCTCGAGTCGGTGTACACCTACGAGGGAACTCACGACATGCACTCGCTGATCCTGGGCGAAGCGGTGACCGGGCTCGGCGCGTTCTAGGGGAACGAATGATGTATAGGGGAGTCAGTCTTCTGGTCTGTCTCGCGCTGGTCGGCACCGAGGCACGCGCCCAGCAGCCCGACAGCACCCGCGCCGATACCGGGGCGGTTGAGCTCGAGGAGCTGGAAGTCGTCGGGTCGATCGTTCCCGCGGCGGGACCGGGGGTCGGGTCGGGGGTGCCGGCCCGGGTGACCACCGTGACCGGCGCCCAGATCGATGCCTGGGAGCCAAGGCTGCTGGTCGACGCGCTCGCCACGCAGGCCGGCATCTCGCTCTACGATGACGTCGGCTCCGCCTACAAGCTCAACCTCAGCGCGCGCGGCTGGAACGTCGGCCCGGTGGTCGGGTTGCCGCCGGGCATCTCGGTCTTTCTCGACGGGATCCGCCAGAACGAGCCCGACGCTGCCGAGGTCAACTTCGATCTGCTCCCGATGGAGCACGTCGAGCGCATCGAGCTGCTCGCCGGCAACGGCTCGCTGCTCGGCCCGAACTCGCTCGGTGGGGCGATCAACCTGATTACCCGGCGCGGCAAGGGGCCGCTGAGCGGGTCACTCGAGGCCTCTGGGGGCTCGTACGGAGCCTGGTCCGGCGAAGGGAGCCTGGCGGGCAGTGTCGGGAAGGGGCTGAACCTCTACGCCGGCGGTGGCTACGACGAGGAGGAGGGGTGGCGCGAGGACACCGGCGGCCACACCTACAACGGGCTGATCAATCTCGGCCGTTCGGGGCCGACCGGCGGATTTCGGGTGCAGGCGATGGGGGCCGCTTCCTATGCCAGCACGGCCGGCTCGCTCCCCTACAGCATCTTCAAACAGGATCCGAGCAGGAACTTCACCGTCGGCGATTTCGAGGATCTCGACCTGATCCAGGTCGCGGGCCACGGAACCCGAGTGTTCGGCGCAAGCCGCGGCTCTTTCTCGACCTATTACCGGCGGCACACCGCCGAGCGGTTCAACGTC
>JAOUIC010000422.1 GCA_029884275.1 Gemmatimonadota bacterium
GGCCAAGGCGCTGGCCGACCGGCTGGCCGAGGCCTTCGCCGAGCGGCTGCACGAGCGGGTGCGGCTCGAACTGTGGGGCTATGCGCGGGACGAGGCGCTCGACCTCGACGGTCTCATCCACGAAGCCTACGCCGGGATCAGGCCGGCCCCCGGCTACCCCGCATGCCCCGACCACACCGAGAAGCGCACGATCTTCCGGCTGCTGGAGGCTGAGCAGGCAGCCGGCATCACGCTCACCGAGAGCTGCGCCATGCTCCCCGCCGCCGCGGTGAGCGGGTACTACTTCTGGCGGCCCGAGGCCACCTACTTCGGCGTCGGCCGCATCGGCCGCGACCAGGTCGAGGACTACGCGCGGCGCAAGGGAATGACGGTCGCCGAGGCGGAGCACTGGCTCGCGCCGAACCTGGGATACGAGAAGGGACGGTAGCGCATGCCCACACTGCGCGATCTCATCAGCGACGGGAAGCCGCACGTCCTCGACGGCGCCATGGGGACGATCCTCTACGGCCGCGGGGTCTTCCTCAACGTCTGCTACGACGAACTGTCCCTGCGGCAGCCCGACCTGGTGCGCGACATTCACCGGGACTACGTGAAGGCCGGCGCCGAAGCGATCGAGACCAACACCTTCGGCGCGAACCCGCTCAAGCTGGCGCACCACGGCCTCGCCGCCGAGACCGGCGCCATCAACCGCGCCGCGGCGCAGCTGGCCCGCGACGCGGCGGGCGCCAGGGCGGCAGTGCTCGGGGCCATCGGTCCCCTGGGGGTCCGCATCGAGCCTTTCGGGGAACTGGGGGCAGAAGAAGCCGAGACGGCCTTCGGAGCCCAGGTTGACGGCCTCCTCGCCGGCGGCGTGGACGGGTTCATCATCGAGACGTTCAGCGATGTGGAGGAGGTGCGCTCGGCGATCACCGCCATCCGCCGGCGGTCGGACCTTCCCATCATCGCGCAGATGACGGTCGGCACCGACGGCAAGACCTACTATGGCACCGGGCCTGCCACCTTCGGGCCGCTGCTCGAGGCCATGGGCGCCGACGTGGTAGGGGTGAACTGCTCGGTCGGGCCGCACGGCGTGCTCGACGCGGTGGAGGCGCTGATGCCGGTGGTGACCGTGCCGATCTCGGCGCAGCCCAACGCCGGCCTGCCGCGCGAGGTCGGTGACCGCAAGATCTACATGGCGAGCCCCGAGTACATGGCGACCTACGCCAAGCGGATCGTCGAGGCGGGAGCGCGGTTCATTGGCGGCTGCTGCGGCACTACGCCGGAGCACATCAAGGAAATGGTCGCCTTCGTGAAGAGCGTCAGGCCGCGCCACTCCGCCGCCCACGTCGTCGCGCCGGAACTGGCCAAGCCGGTGCCCACCGTGCCGCTGGCCGAGCGGTCACGCTTCGGCGGCAAGCTCGCGAGAGGGGAGTTCATCCGGACGGTCGAGATCGTGCCGCCCAAGGGGGTGGACCCGGGACCCATGTTCGACCAGGCGCGCGCGCTCAAGGCCGGCGGCGTGGACGCGATCAACGTGCCCGACGGCCCCCGGGCCCAGAGCCGGATGGGCGCGCTGCTCTCCGGGCTCCTGATCCAGCGCGAGGTCGGGATCGAGGCGGTGGTGCACTACGCCTGCCGCGACCGGAACCTGCTGGGGATGCTGTCCGACCTGCTCGGCGCGGCAGCGAGCGGCGTCCGGAACCTGCTCATCGTGACTGGCGACCCACCCAAGATGGGACCCTACCCCGATGCCACGGCGGTGTTCGACATCGACAGCATCGGGCTCGCCAATCTGGTCCACCGTCTCAACCAGGGGCTCGACCCGGGCGGCAACGCCATCGGCGCGCCGTCGAAGTTCGTAATCGGGGTCGGGGTGAACCCTGCTGCAGTCGAGCTCGACAGGGAACTCCGCCGCTTCGCCTGGAAGGTGGACGCCGGCGCCGAATTCGCCGTCACCCAGCCGGTGTTCGATCTGGACCAGCTCGACGCCTTCCTCAGGCGGGTGGAGGCGTTCCGCATTCCCATTATTGCGGGGATCTGGCCTCTCGTTTCGCTGCGCAACGCGGAATTCCTGGCCAACGAGGTCCCCGGCGTGACGGTGCCACCCGAAGTGCTCGAGCGGATGCGGGCCGCATCAGCCAAGGGCAAGGAGGCGGCACTCGCGGAGGGAGTCGCCATCGCACAGGAGATGCTGGCCGCGGTGAAGCAGCGGGTCCAGGGGGCGCAGGTTGCCGCGCCGCTGGGCCGAGCCGAGGTCGCGGTGCGGGTGTTCACGGGTTAAGAGAACTCAGCTCCGGCGATCGCGGGGCGAGTGCCGCGATCACCCGCCGATCTGGGGGACCCGCTACCTGCGCCACCAGGCGGATCCCCGGGATTGGCGATCACGTGCCGGATCGGGGTCCTACGGCGGCGCGCACGGGATTCCGGCTCAAATCAGCGCCCGCACTCCGCGGGGAAGCCGAAGGCCTGGAAGGTGACGGACGTCTGGCGCGCCGCCCGGACCCCCGACCGGCGCGTGATCGCATGAGGCTGCCTCCCCCGATCCGGCAACTGATCGCATAGAGCTGCCTCCCCCGACCGGCGTGTGATCGCCAACCCAGACGATCGGCGCAGTTGGCGCGTTCGATCAGTCGCGCGTAGCATCCCCAGATGCTCAGACCCGTCACCCTTGCCGGCACCCACGTCCGACTCGAGCCGCTCTCGCTGCAGCATCTTCCCGCCCTCGTCGAGGTCGGCCTGGACCCCTCGCTCTGGGCGCTGACCGTCAGCAAGATCCAGGCCGAC
>JAOUIC010000424.1 GCA_029884275.1 Gemmatimonadota bacterium
CATGATCGCCTCGATATCACCGCCGGGAGTTCCCTGGCGGACCCCGTGGCCCATGGCACGCAGGCTGTCCAGCACTGCCGGCGAGAACCCATCGTGGTCCAGCCTGAGCGAATCGGGGATTCCCTGGTGGTGCACCCGCGGCGCCGAGACTGCCGCGCGGAGGTCCATCCCGTAATCCAGGACGTTGACCAGCACCTGGAGCACCTGGGTGATGATGGTGGCACCGCCGCGTGAGCCGAGAATGAGCAGGACCTTTCCCTCGGCGTCCAGCACGATGGTCGGAGTCATGTTCGACAGCGGGCGCTTGCCGGGTTCGACGATGTTCGGCGCGCCCCCCACCAGGCCCCAGCTGTTGGGCCGGTCTGGCGCGGTGTTGAAGTCGTCCATCTCGTCATTGAGCAGGAACCCGGCCCCCGAGACGGTCACCCCGGAGCCGTAGAGGTCGTTGACCGTCGTCGTGGTGGCGACGGCATTGCCCTCGGCATCGACGACGGAGTAGTGCGTTGTCGAGCCGGTGCCGGGCGTCGTGATGGCCGCGGTGGGCGTGGCACGGCTCGGGTCGATGGCGCCGCGCAACGAATCGGCCAGCGCCGTGGAGAGCAGCCACTCCTGCGGGACGGTGGTGTAGGCCGGGTCGGCGAGATGGCGATTCCGCATGATGAACCCGCGGCGCATCGTCTCGGCGTAGAGATGCAGCATTTCGGCCGATCCGAACGGCGGCAGGGGCCCGCTTGCCTGCAGCATGTTGAGCATGAGTCCGACGATCGTCCCGCCTGACGAAGCGGGCGGCGCGCCGAGGACGGTATAGCCGCGGTAGGGGATCGCCAGCGGCTCACGCCAGATCGGGGAATAGTCGGCGAGATCCTGGAGGGTGAAGAGCCCGCCGCCGCGCCGCATCTCGGCCACGATCGAGTCGGCCACCCAGCCACGGTAGAATCCGTCGGCGCCGTGGTCGCGGATCGCCTCGAGGGTGCGCGCGAGGTCGCGCTGGATCAGCCGTTCTCCCCTGGTGGGCGCACGGCCCCCGGGAAGGAAGATCTTCGCGGAGGCCGGGAAGCGGACCAGCTTGGCGCTGTCACCCCGGATCCGGGCGCTGCGGATCGAGTCGAGCAGGAATCCTTCCCGGGCCAGCGCGATGGCGGGGTCCAGCAGCCGGGCGAGGGGGAGCCGGCCGAAGCGACGATGGGCCTCGACCATTCCCGCCACCGAGCCCGGGATTCCCGACGCCAGGTGCCCGATCTGGCTCAGGTCGGTGGCCTTGCCATCGGCGTCGAGGAACATGTCGCGGGTCGCGGCGCCCGGCGCCCGCTCCCGGTAGTCGAGCAGATGCGCTTCACCGGTGGCGAACCGGATCAGCATGAAGCCGCCGCCGCCGATGTTGCCGGCCTCCGGATCGACCACCGCCATGGCGAACCCTACCGCCACCGCCGCGTCCACGGCGTTGCCTCCCTGCTGCAGCACCGCGCGGCCGACGTTGCTGGCGATGACGTTGCCTGCCGCGACCATGGCCTGGCGTCCGGTCGCCACCTTCTCCTGGCCGGCCAGCGGCCACGCCGGATTGACGCCGGCGATGCGGGGGGCGGGAGAGGGAGCGCCGCGAGGGCTGCAGGCGAGCAGCAGCAGCATGGCGGGCGCCATGCACCAGGCATGTCGGGGCACGGATGCCTCGTGGAGAGCGGTTGCGATTGGCGGCATGAGGACGGTGCGGGTAATTTATGGGCCACATCCCTCCAATCCAATGACCGACTCCTTCCTCGACCCCCGGCTCACCGAGCGGCGCAACCCGCGCACCGCGGACATTGATCGCGCCAGCGCGCTCGAGATCGTGGATCGGATCAACCAGGAGGACGCCTCCATTCCCGGTGTCGTCGCGGGGGCGCGGGAGAGCATCGCCCAGGCAGTCGATCTCCTGGAGGCCTGTTTCCGGGCCGGAGGCCGGCTCTTCTACGTCGGCGCCGGGACCAGCGGCCGACTCGGTGTGCTCGACGCGGCCGAATGCCCTCCGACCTTCGGCAGCGATCCTGAGATGGTGACCGGCATCATCGCCGGAGGGTACAAGGCGATGCTGCGCTCGGTGGAGGGAGCCGAGGACGACGTCAACGCCGCGATCGCGGAGATGGACGGCCACCGGATCCGGGCGCACGACATGGTGGTCGGGATCGCGGCGAGCGGCACGACGCCCTACGTCCGTGCCGCCCTGGGCCGCGCCCAGGCGCTGGGCGCGCGGACGGTGCTGGTCACCTGCGCCGAGCCTCCAGGGATCCTGCTGGAGACCTGCGACGCCTGCATCGTGCTGCCCGTGGGTCCCGAGGTCGTGACCGGCTCGACCCGGATGAAGGCTGGCACCGCGACCAAGATGGTGCTCAACATGCTCACCACCGGCGCCATGATCCGGCTGGGCAAGACCTACGGCAACCTGATGGTGGATCTCCGGGCCTGGAATGCCAAGCTCGCCGACCGGAGCGAGCGGATCCTCATGGAGACCTGCGGCGTCGATCGCCCGAGGGCCCGGGAGGCACTGGCGGCGGCTGACGGCGGGGTCAAGCTGGCGATCGTCATGCTCCGGCGCGGGGTCGAGCGGGAGGAGGCCGAGCGGCTGCTGGAGCGGCATCAGGGCCGGCTCCGGGAGGTTGTGGGAGATCCACCGCCGGTGAGCGGCGCATGACTTCTCGCCCCGCCCTGGTGGTCGGGCTCATGTCGGGCACGTCCCTCAACGGGATGGAGGCCGCCCTGGTCCGGTTCGGGGGGCCCACCCGAGCCGA
>JAOUIC010000423.1 GCA_029884275.1 Gemmatimonadota bacterium
AGCAGCGGTTCACCTAGGTCCGTACGATCGTACGGACCTAGGTGAACCGCTGCTGCCGCCCGCGGAACTTGATCCGCCCCGCCTTCATGAAGCTGTCGTACTTGCGGAGCGTGAGGTGCTGCTGCACCTGGGCGATGGTATCGAGCAGGACGCCGACCACGATCAGCACCGAGGTGCCGCCGAACTGCTGCTGGAACCCGAGGTTCTTGGTCAGCATCACCGGTACCAGCGCCACGGCGGCGAGAAACAGCGCCCCCGGCAGGGTGACGCGGCCGAGCACGTCATCGATGTAGTCCGCGGTGCTCGCCCCCGGCTTCACGCCGGGGATGAATCCGCCCTGCTTCTTCAGGTTCTCCGCCAGGTCCACCGAGTTGAAGATGATGGAGGTGTAGAAGTAGCTGAACAGCAGGATGAGGACTGCGAACGAGATGTCGTACGGCAGTTCGCCCGGCGTGAAGAAGTCCGCCAGGTTCCGGGCGAATTCGCTGGGCGTGAAGCTGGCGAGAGTGCCGGGAACGATGATGATGGTCTGGGCGAACACGATGGGCATGACCCCCGCCGTGATCAGCCGGATCGGGATGAAGGTCTTCTGCCCCTGGGTCATCCGGCCGCGCCCCATGACCTTGCGGGGGATCTGCACCGGGATCCGGCGCGCCGCAAGGTGCATCCCGGTGACTGCGGTGACGACCCCGACCAGCACCGCTCCGTACAGCAGGATCTGGCCGATGGAGAGCGCCCCTTCCTTCCAGAATCCCAGCATCTGGATCAGGCCGGGCCAGAGCCGGTCGAGGATCGAGAACGTGATGAGCAGGCTCATCCCGTTGCCGATCCCGCGCTCGGTGATCTGTTCCCCGAGCCACATCACGAACACCGCGCCGGTGGTGAGCGTCACCACCATCGTCAGCCGGGTCCAGAAGGTCGGAATCGGGACCGCACCCGGGATGCTCTCGGTGAACACCGCGAAAGTGTACGCCTGCGACAGCGCGATCAGGACCGTGGTGTACCTGGTCCATTGGGTGAGCTTCTTCTTGCCCTCCTCGTCCTTCTGCATCTTGCCGATCGACGGCACGATGCCGCCCGCCAGCTGGAAGATGATCGAGGCCGAGATGTAGGGCATGATGCCCAGGGCAAGCACGGTGGCACGCGAGAGGCCGCCGCCCAGGGTGTCGTACAGGCCGAAGAAGCCGGCGGCGGCCGAGTTGCGGATGAAGTCGGTGACCGCCTGCACGTTGACGCCCGGAGCGAAGATATGCGCGCCGATCCGGTAGATCACGAGCACGAGGATGGTGAACCCGATCTTGCGCTGCAGCTCGGGATCCATGCCGAAGCTGGGCCGGGTCGCGGCGGTCATTCTGCGGCGATCTTCCCGCCGGCCTGTTCGATCTTCTCCCGGGCCGACGCCGACACGGCGACGCCCTGGACGGTGTAGGCCCGGTTGGCCGTGCCCGTCCCGAGGAGCTTGACCGGCACATCACGCTTCGACACGAGACCAGCGGCGTGCAGGGTGTCGGGATTGACCTCGGTCGCGGTGAGGCGCTCGAGATCCTTCACGTTCACCGGCTGGGCCGTCACCTTGAAGGGGTTGGTGAAGCCGCGCTTGGGCAGCCGCCGGTACATCGGCATCTGCCCTCCCTCGAACCCGGGGTTGGTGCCGCCGGCCTGGCGGGCCTTGTGACCCTTGTGACCCTTGCCGGAGGTCTTGCCCTTGCCGGAGCCGGGGCCGCGGCCGAGCCGCTTGGAGGTGTGCTTCGCCCCCCGGGCCGGCCGGAGCGTCGACAGGGTGACCGGCGTCGTCTGATCCGCCATTTACTTCTCCTGCGCCGGCGCCACCTCGACGAGGTGACGCACCTTGATGATCATGCCGCGCACCGAGGCGTTGTTCGGGACTTCCGACACCGACTGGTGCCGCTTGAGTCCGAGAGCCCTCAGCGTGCGGCGCATGGTTTCAGGATGACCGATCCCCGAGCGGATCTGCCGCACCTGGAGCCGGGGGGCAGCGCCTTCGGCCGGAATGACCGCTGCGTGATAGGCCGGCCCCTGCCGGCCAACAACCGGATTGCGTCCCATGGCTCAGACCTCCTGCGGGGCGCGGTAGGGGACCTGGTCGAGCTCGATACCGCGTTCACGCGCCACCTGGCGCGCCGTCACCAGCAGCTGCAGGCCGGCGAGGGTGGCGCGCACCATGTTGTGCGGGTTGCTCGAGCCGAGGCTCTTGGTCAGGATGTCGGTGATGCCGGCGCACACCAGCACCGCGCGCACCGGACCGCCCGCGATCACGCCCGTGCCGCTCGCCGCGGGCTTGAGCAGGACCTTGCCGGCCCCGTGGACCCCCAGCACCTCGTGCGGGATGGTCGAGCCCACCCGGGGCAGCTCCACCATGCCCCGCTTGGCGCCTTCGACCGCCTTGCGGACCGCGTCGGAGACCTCGTTCGCCTTGCCGGTGGCGATGCCGACCCGGCCCTTGCCGTCGCCCACGGCGACCAGCGCGTTGAAGGAGAAGCGGCGCCCGCCCTTCACGACCTTCGCGACGCGGTTGATCGCGACCACGTTCTCGATGAATTCGCTGTGCTCGCGGTCTCGGTCGCGGTCCCCCCGCTTGCCGCCACGCCCGTCCCGGCCGCCGCGGCCCTGGCCCTGGCCCCGCGGGCCGCGACCGCGTCCACCCTGGGGACGCTCGCCGCCCGGTGCGCCGCCGGCCGGTGCGCCGCCGCCCTCGCCCGCCGCCTGTCCCTGACTCTGCTCCGCCATATCAGAGCTCCAGT
>JAOUIC010000425.1 GCA_029884275.1 Gemmatimonadota bacterium
AGCCCAGATACTTGAGGCTCGCGCGCCGCAGGTCGGGCACCAGGAGTTCATAGTGTGCCACCGGCCCGGCGGGGCGGGGGCGGAACCAGGCCGCGGCCGCGGCGAGGACGGCGACGGTCGCGAAGCCACCGGCGACAAGCGCCGCCGTTCTCCAGCGGCGCGTGTCGGCCGTGCGTCCCGGGGCCGCCGTCCGGGTTGACCTGGCGGTGGAGCCCGCGAGCCGCCCGCCGAGCGCGTCGGCGAATTCCGCCGCGCTGGCGTACCGATCCGCCGGCAGCTTGGCCAGCGCGGTCAGGACAGCCTCCTCCACCGCGTCCGGAATCGTGTCGCGCCGGGCGCTGAGCGACGCCGGCTTCTCGGTCATCACCTTGGCGACGATCGCCTGGGCGGTGGGGCCGCTGAACGGCGGCTCGCCTAGCAGCATCTCGTACATGACACAGCCCAGCGCGTAGACGTCGCTCCGGGCGGTGATGTCTCGTTCGCCCATTGCCTGCTCGGGGCTCATGTAGTGCGGCGTGCCGAGGCTCATCCCGGTCTCGGTCATGCGGGCGCCGCCGGTGTTCGCGGCGGCCAGCGCGATGCCGAAATCGGCCACCAGAGCGGAACCGTCGTGCAGCAGGATGTTCTCGGGCTTGATGTCGCGGTGGATGACGCCGTGGCGGTGGGCGTAGTCGAGGGCCGACGCGACTTCGGTTCCGATCCGCACCGCGTCGGCGATGGGAAGCTGCTTCTCGCGGCTCAGCCGGTCGCGGAGCGACTCTCCCGTCACCAGCGGCATCACGTAGAACACCGTGCCGCTCACCTGGCCCGAGTCGAACAACGGCAGGATGTGGGGGTGCTGCAGGTTGGCGGTGGTCTTGATCTCGTGCAGGAACCGCTCGGCGCCGATCACCGCGGCAAGTTCCGGACGGAGCACCTTGAGCGCCACCTTCCGGTCGTGGCGCAGGTCGTGGGCGAGGTACACCGTCGCCATGCCGCCCTGACCCAGCTCACTGTCGAGGCGGTAGCGGTCGGCGAGGGCGGTGACCAGGCTCTCGGGGGCATGGCTCATGGGGTTCCAAGATGTCGTGGTCGGAGCGTCGGGTCTAGGCCATTCGGGGCGCTTGGCGGCGCTAATCTGGACTGTCACTTACCTCGGCAGTAGGTTGCGCGACCCATGGTTTCACGTCGCGCCTTCGTCTCCGCCGGTTTTCTCATGATTGCGGGAGCTCCTGGGAAGCTCTGGGCCGGCACCCGCCGCCGTGCAGGAGGGACCCACCCCGAACCTCGCCCCGGCATCACTGCCGCCAACGTGCTCACCGGCGACCAGCTGGCGAACGCCCCGCACGCCATCGACGTCTTCGACCTCGTTCGTGAGATCCCGCAGATCATTGACGGCATCCGGTGTCAGTGCGGCTGCGCCGAACTGCCCGGGTTCTATTCACTGCTTTCGTGCTACGAGTCGGCGGGGATGGCCCGCTGGTGCGACATCTGCCAGGGCGAGGGCCGGCTCGCCTCCCGCCTCCACAAGACGGGAAAGACGCTGGATGAAATCCGTGCCGCCATTGACGCCCGCTTCGGCTGAAGGAGCCGCCATGAAGAAGGTCCTGTCTCTCCTCGCGGCGCCGCTGCTTGGCGTCATCGCATTCTCCGCACCCGCCACGGCCCAGGTGCGCGCCAGCGAACTCGCGACCGTGTCGCAGACGGTGGACGGGACGGTGATCACACTGGAGTACTACCGTCCCCGTCTCCGAGGCCGGGACACGATCTTCGGCGGCGAGGTGCACTGGCAGGAGGTCTGGACCCCGGGGGCCAACTGGGCCACGACGCTCGAGGTGAGCAAGGACATCCAGGTGGATGGGCATGCCGTGCCCAAGGGGAAATACTCGATGTGGATGACGGTGCAGCCGAGCGACGAGTGGGAGCTGCTGCTGGACCCGCGGGTGCGGAAGTTCCACACCGACCGCCCCGATACGGTGGAAGGGCAGATCCGGTTCCCGGTCCGGGTCAGGCGCCAGGCGCCGGTTGAGGTGCTGTCGTGGTCGTTTCCGGCGGTCAAGGCGACCGGCGGCACCCTCAGCATGCAGTGGAGCGACATTCGGGTGGACCTCGATCTGGCCGTGCCCCCCACGTACGACATTGCCTTGCCGGAAACCCGCGCCAAGCCCTACCTCGGAACCTATTCATTCGAATGGACCGAGCCCCAGCCCTGGGATTCGGCCGCCACGAGGACGATCACCTTCAGCTACCGCGACGGCTCGCTGGTGGGGACCTACGCTCCCGCCCTCTGGCCGGGCGCCGATGAGATGATCCTCCTGCCCATCGCCGAGCAGTGGTACATCCCGGCCTTCCTCGAGAAGGGGGAGGTCTACGACGTGGACAAGGACATCGTGTTCGAGTTCACCACCGAGGGTGACCGGGTGACCGGCTATGAAGTGCGGGACACCGGCGATAAGGTCTTTGCCAAGGGGGCACCCAAGGAATGAGGCTCAGGCCACGCTCGCGTCCCGGCGGCCAACGCGCCGGAACAGCCAGATGGCGAACGACACCGCGGCCACGATCATGGCGATCTTGAGGACGGTGAACACCACGGCCAGCGCGACGCCGAAGAGCGGGAGGAGGAACAGCACCAGCAGCTTCCAGAGGATCACTGCGGCGATGCCAGTCGCCGCGAAGCCGACCACGGGCTTCAGCATATCACACCGACTCCGATAGGGACGCCGCCCCTACGGACCGGACGTCTCAAAGTGTCACGCTACCCCACTCCCAGCTTCCTCAGTG
>JAOUIC010000020.1 GCA_029884275.1 Gemmatimonadota bacterium
GATGACCTGCCCGGGGCGGAGCGACTGCCGGATCGATTCCGCCGCCGCGATGACGTAGGAGAGGTCGGGGTCCTTGGTCTTGTTGAGCGGGGTGGGGACGCAGATCGAGATGATGTCGCACTCGCGGAGCCGCGAGAAATCGGTCGTGGCGGTGATCAGCCCCTTCTTCACGTAGCCGGCGAGCAGCTCCGAGGGAACATCCTCGACATGGCTCCTGCCCGCGTTGATCGCGGCACAGACCGGCTCGGAGATGTCGCAGCCCACGACCTTGAAGCCGCTCCGGGCGACTTCGACCGCGAGGGGGAGGCCCACGTACCCCAGGCCCACGATACCCACTGTGGCGTGGCCGCCAGCAATCTGCGCCTTCAGACCGTCCAATGCATCGGCCATGACGAATTCCTGTTGAATGAAAGTGACTGTGCCGCAACGGGATACGCCACGGCGGCCCCGAAGCTACCACGCCGCCCCCGCTCCCTGCCATCCCTCCCCGGCAAGAGGCATGCGGCCGGTTCACCGGGAAGATGGCCACTTGTGAAATATTTCACAACCAGGCGCCGGGCCGAGCAGGCCCCGCAGCCCCGCAGCCGGGTTGCCCGCACAAGGCGGCCTCCGCAAGTCCATTTCGATCAATGAGTCCGCTGTTGCGGAGTGCCGCCGGCGGGCGGGCAACCCGGCAAGGGGCGATTCCTGGATGGCCCCTTGTCGGCCGCTCGGCCTCGGGCGGCGCGGCGCAACAGCGGACTTGTCAATCGAAATGAACTTGCGCCGGCCGCCTACGGCCGAGCGATCCGACTGCGGGGCCTCCTGGGCTCGGCTCCGGGGCTGCGGCTCGGCTCAGGGGCGGCGGAGCAGGAGCGTCACCCCTACCCCGCCTTCTGCACCGCCGTCGGGAGTACCTCTACACCCTCACGGCGCAGCAGCTCCACCTGCCACGGCGCGAGCCGCACCTGCACCACGTGATGCGGGCCCTCCACCGCCTGGCTCACCACCACGCCGAGCCGGTGGAGTGAGGCGAGGCGGGCGCCGTCGGCCAGCGGCACCAGCACCGTCACCGGCGGCCTGAGGGCGCGCTCCCGCCGCCGCAGCTCCGCCTTCAGCTCTTCCAGCCCGCCCATGCGGAGCGTCGAGGTCAGCACCGCGCCGGGATGGAGTTCCCTGGCCCGGGCCGCGAACGCACCCGGGTCCTGGACCGCGTCCATCTTGTTGAACACCGGCACCACCGGCTGTTCGTCCACTCCGATCTCGGCCAGCACGTCGTCCACCACCACCATCTGCTCTTCCCACTCGGGATGGCTCGCGTCCACCACGTGGAGCAGCAGGTCCGAGGCACGGACTTCCTCGAGCGTGGCGCGGAAACTCGCCACCAGGTGGTGCGGCAGCTTGCGGATGAACCCGACGGTGTCGGACACCCTGGCCCGCACCCCCTCGCCGAGGTCCACCTCGCGGGTGAGCGTGTCGATGGTGGCGAACAGGCGGTCCTCCACCACGATCTGGTGCTCGCCCGACAGCATCCGGAGGATGCTCGATTTGCCGGCGTTGGTGTAACCCACCAGCGCCACCGAGAGGATCGGCGAGCGGCCCGAACGGAGCACGTCGCGGTGTCGCTCCCATTCCCTCAGCTTGGCCCGGAGCGCCTGGATCTTGCGGCGGATCATCCGCCGGTCGGTCTCGAGCTGGGTCTCACCCGGTCCACGGAGACCGATACCACCCCGGATGCGCGAAAGGTGGGTCCACATCCGCGCCAGCCGCGGCAGGAGGTATTCCATCTGGGCCAGTTCGACCTGCAGCTTCGCCTCGTGCGACCGCGCCCGGGTGGCGAAGATGTCGAGGATCAGCTCGGCGCGGTCCATGACCCGGACCTTGAGTTGCTCTTCGAGGTTGGCGCCCTGGTTGGGGGTCAGCTCCTCGTCGAAGATCACCAGCGAGGCGCGCCCCTCTGCCACCATGGTGCGAAGCTCTTCGACCTTCCCTTCGCCAATCAGCGTCGCCGGGTTGGGGGAGGCCACCTGCTGCGACAGCCGGCCGACGACATCCGCGCCGGCGGTGTCCGCCAGCTGCGCCAGCTCGTCGAGGTGCTCCCGCAGCCGGTCGGCATCGGCCGATCCCTTCCTCGGCGCGCCAACCAGGATCACCCGCTCGGCGGGGGGCTCGATGGTGATGAGTTCGCGAATGAGTCAGTCTCCGTGATAGTCCGACGGTCCGGGGGTCAGATGGCCCGAGCGTGGCCGCCCGAACGAGGCGGCCTCCGCAAGTCCAGTACGATCATCATTCCGCTGTTGCGGAGTGCCGCCAGAGGGCGAGTGGCCGGCGAGGGCAAAGGACACCAGCCCCGACGCCGGATCGCTCGCCCGAAGGCGGCCTCCGCAAGTCCAGTACGATCATCATTCCGCTGTTGCGGAGTGCCGCCCGAGGGCGAGTGACCGGCGAGGGGCGGAGCTAGAGCTCCGCCCCTACCCTACCAATCGCCGAATCGCCGAATCGCCGAATCGCCTAATCGCCCAACCGCCTTTGCTTCTCCCACCACTCCAGCCGTTCCCGGATCCGCTTCTCGAAGCCCATCTCCCCGGGTTCGTAGAAGCGCGCCCCCTTGAGCTTCTCCGGAAGGTAGTCCTGCGACAGGAATCCGGTGGGCGAGTCGTGCGCGTACTTGTAGCCCGCCCCGTACCCGAGATCCTTCATCAGCCCGGTCGGCGCGTTCCGGATGTGCAGCGGCACCGGCTCGGCCGGCGTCCGCCGGGCGGCGTCCAGCGCTGCGTGCAGCGCCACCACCACCCGGTTCGACTTCGGCGCGGTGGCCAGGTACACCGTCATCTCGGTGAGCGGGAGGTAGCCCTCCGGGGCCCCCAGCATGTGGAACGCGTCTCGCGCCGCGACCGCCAGCTTCAGTGCCTCGGGGTCGGCCAGCCCGATGTCCTCCGCCGCCATCGCGATCGCCCGGCGGAACAGCGTCATCGGGTCCTCGCCCCCCTCCAGCATCCGGGCCATCCAGTACAGCGCCCCCTGCGGGTCGCTGCCGCGGAGCGACTTGTGATAGGCGGAGAGCATGTCGAAATGCTCCTCGCGATTCTTGTCGTAGGCCGCGACCCGCCTCCCGAGCGACTGGACGATGCCCTCCCGGGTGATCGCCCCGCGCAGGCCCACCAGCCTCGCCGCCCCCTCGAGCACCGTCAGCGCCCGCCGGGCGTCGCCATCCGACTGTTCGGCCAGCAGGGCGAAGGCGCCGGGCTCCACCGTGAGGTCCAGGTGGCCAAGACCCCGATCCCGGTCGGCGACGGCCCGGTCCAGCAGGGTCTCGATCGCGGCGGCATCGAGCGGCTTGAGGACATGCACCTGGCAACGCGACAGCAGGGCCGCATTGAGCTCGAAACTCGGGTTCTCGGTCGTCGCCCCCACGAGGGTGACGGTGCCGCGTTCCACATGCGGCAGGAACGCATCCTGCTGGGCCCGGTTGAAGCGGTGGATCTCGTCGCAGAACAGCACCGTGCCGCGGCCCAGGACGCGGCGCCGCTCGGCGTCCTGCACCAGCTCCCGGACCCGGGCGACACCGTCGAGCACGGCGGACAGCTCCACGAACTCGCGGTCGGTGTGCCGCGCGATGAGCCGCGCCAGCGTCGTCTTGCCGGTCCCTGGCGGGCCCCAGAAGATGACGCTCTGCACCTCGCCGCTCCGGATCGCGTCGCCCAGCGGCTGTCCGGGGGCGAGCAGCTGGTCCTGCCCCACGACCTCCCCGATGGTGCGCGGGCGCATCCGGGCGGCCAGCGGCTCGGCGGTGGCGAACAGCGATGGGACGGTCACGGTCCCCCGAGCCCGCTCGCGGCCACCAGTGCCCTGGTCAGGAAGAACGCCGCGGCGCCGCCGAAGAAGGCGACCGACATCCCCCGCTTCCGCCGCGACTGCAGCTCCGGCACCAGGTTCGACGCCGCCACATAGACCGTCACCCCCGCCGAGATCGCGAGCCCGTGCGCGGCAAGCGGGGCCGCCACATGGGTGGCGAGAACCCCGGCTACGGTAGCGAGGCCGAGCAGCCCGGCGGCGCCGAGGGCGCGGGCCCGCGACTGGCCTCCGGCGAGCATCAGGCTCGACACCGTCAGCCCCTCGGGCAGCTTGTGCAGGAACACTGCGAGGAAGAGCAGGATGCCGAGGTGGGCGGAAACCAGGAAGCCGCTGGCGATCGCCACGCCGTCGAAGAAGGTGTGCAGCAGGAGGCCGGCGAGCGCGGCGAGTCCCTGCCGCGGGCTGATCCGGTGGGTCTCCTCGCCAAAGTGGAAGTGGGGCACCAGCACGTGCTGGGCGAGGTGCACCGCGAGGTAGCCGGCCAGCATGAACACCGGCGCATCGGCCCGCTGGCTGATCGCCTCCGGCGCCACCTCGAGCAGCGCCACCGAGAGCATGAAGCCGGCGCCGAACGCCAGGAACAGGTCGATGACGCCGTGGCTCTTGCGCCACGGGCCCACCACCGCCCACCCACCGGCGAGGTTCCCGAGGGCGGCCGCCGCCGCGAAGAGAAAGGCGCTCAGGCCAGGCTCCTGGCGCGCTCGAGGAGCTGCTCGCGGGTGTTGAGCCCGGGATCGTCCACCACCAGGGTGAGCAGGCGGTCGAGGGTAAGCCCCATCATGGGGCCGGGTTCCATCCCCGCCTCCCGGAGATCCTCCCCCGTCACCGCCAGCTGCTTCCGGGTGAGCGGCTCGCCCCGCTCGCGGATGCCGCGCATCACCGCCGACCAGGCCGGCGGGGCGCCATGCCTGAGGCGCCAGAGGCGGGCGAGGTCGTCCGCCGCCTCCCCTACTGCCGCCATCCATCGCCGCACGTCGATGAGGGCCGCGCTCGCCGGCTCTTCCGGTCCCGTCACCATCCCCGTCGCCCGCGCGATCTCGGCGTTCGACGCCTTGAGGCGCAGCAGCACCGACACCGGGTCGAGGCAGAGCAGCGCGGTGAGCAGCACCGGGTCGCGGAGGTCCTCGTCGCCGCGATCGACCTCGAGGGTGGGCAGCACACCGCGCCGCGCCGTCAGGGCCCCGACTCTGGGGCCCGCGGTCTCGCCGGAGGCCACTGCGATGCCTTCGTCGCCGTCCGGAGTGGCCAGCAGTTCGGGGAGCCAGACCTTCGCCGCGCCACTGGCTCGCCAGAGGTCGGTCAGGCGGCGGATCGAGACGGCCCCCCTGAGCCCCTTGAACCATTCGTCCCGCACCCGCTCCGCCGAGAGCCGCGACAACCCGTCGGCCAGCGCCTGCATGGCGGCCCAGGTGGCGGGCTCGATCTCGAACCCGAAACGGGCCGCGAACCGGAGGCCCCGCAAGATCCGCAGGTAATCCTCCCGGAACCGTTCGGCCGGGTTGCCCACCGCCCGGATACAGGCGGCATCGAGGTCGTCGGCGCCCTTCCAGGGATCGCGCCACTGGTGGCGCAGCGGATGATAGGCGATGGCGTTGATGGTGAAGTCACGCCGGGCGAGGTCCTCGTCGAGCGAAACCCCATATTCCACCACCGCGTGGCGGCCGTCGGTCGAGACGTCGCGGCGGAAGGTCGTCACCTCGTGGTGGCGCCGATGCGCCCGCACCGCCACCGTGCCGAAGCGGGCACCCACCGGCACCGTGTTTCGGAACAGTCCCTGGACCACCTCTGGCGTCGCGGAGGTGGCGATGTCGTAGTCGGTGTTGTCCTCGCCCAGCAGGGTGTCGCGGATCGCCCCACCCACGCACCACGCCTCATAGCCGGCGCCCTCCAGTGTCTCGGCGATCTGGAGCACGTCGGTGGGGATCTTGAGCCGGGATGGGAACTTCACGCCGGGCTCCCGGTCCCGTAGCGGACTCCCGCGGAGAGCGCGATGGTCAGTTCCATCCGCGCCTGACTGGGCGTCCGCGGGCCCGCGGGGATGACCCCTTCACGGATCAACGTCGCGCCGCCCCCCTCGAAAGCGTAGACCGGCGTGACCTGACCTTCGGGACAGCGCGAGGCCAGGACCACCGGCTTTCGCTCCGCGATCCACCGGCGGATGGCGGGGAGCGCACCCGGCGGGATGTTGCCGCTGCCGAACCCGATGATCACGACGCCGTCATGTCCGGGCCGCGCCAGGTCGAGCAGTGTGCCCTCGTCACCGACGACCATCGGGACCAGCGCCACTCGAGCGCCAAGATGCGGGGGGGCGAGCGGGGTCACAGGGCGGACCGCCGCGGCGAACCGCACCCCCCCCGCGTCCACCCGGCCCACCGCCGTGCCGTGCGGGGCGCCGAATGCGTCCGGGTCGGTCGCATGCAGCTTGACCGCCTCCCGCCCATGGAACACCGACCCGGCGAACACCACCATCGTCCCTCTCCCCCTGCTCTCCGGCGCCGCGGCGATCCGCACCGCATCGGTCAGGTTTCTCGGGCCATCCCAGCCGGCGTCGCTGGAAGTCAGCATCGCACCGGTGACCGCGACCGGGATTTCGGCAGCGAGGGTGCGGTCGAGAAGATAGGCCGTCTCCTCCAGCGTGTCGGTGCCATGGGTGACCACGACGCCGGTGACCGCGCCGTCGCGGGCCATCACCTCCCGGACGTGGTTCCGCAGGGCCCAGTGCCGCTCCTGCGACATGTGACAGGCCGGCTGGCGGGCCCAGTCATCAATCACCAGCGGCGCGATCGCCGACAACCCGGGCGCCAGGCGCACCAGGTCGTCGCCCCCGTGTGCCGGAACATTGCCGCCGGCCTGCTCGTCGCGACGCATGGAGATCGTGCCGCCGGTGAAGATGAGGTGGATCATCTACCCGCAGAGCACGCTGCCGCCGTTCACGTTCAGCACCTCGCCGGTGATGTGCCGGCCGAGGTCGCTGAGGAGGAAGAGAATCGGACCGGCGACATCCTCCGCGCTGGCGATCCGCTTGAGGGGGATCGTCGCCGCGATCCGCTCGCGGCCACCGTCGCCGAAGGCCGGCCAGCTCATCTCGGTGTCCACCCAGCCGGGCGCGACACAGTTGACGGTGATGCCGGGCGCGCACTCGATGCAGAGCGACTTCACGAACGAGATCATCGCCCCCTTGCTGGCAGCGTAATCGGCGTGAAACGCCTCGCCCCGCTGGCCCGCGGTGCTGCCCACCAGCACCACCCGGCCCGGCGTCCGCATGCGACCCAGCGCGGCGCGGGTGGTGAGGAAGATGGCGTCCAGGTTGGCCCGCATTGTCTCCCGCCACCGCGCCAGGCCCATGTCGCGGATGGCGACATCCTGCTCCGGCCAGATGCCGGCGTTCCCCACGAAGCCGTCGAGCGGGCCCAGCGCCTTGACGGCTTCGTCGAACAGGCGGGTCACCGTGGCCTCGTCCCCCAGGTCGCCGGCGCCCACCCAGGCCTTCCGCCCGAGCTTCCGGATCTCGGCGGCCACCTGGTCGGCCTCCGCGCGCCGCGCCCGGCAGGTCAGCGCGACGTCAGCGCCGGCCCGGGCGACGAGCAGCGCCGTGGCCCCGCCAATCCCGCGCGAGGCTCCCGTCACCAGCACGGTGCGTCCGGCCAGAGAGATCATCCCCGTTCCTCCGTGTTGTGCTTGAAGAGCTTGCGCATCCGGTCGACCAGGGGGAGCCGCAGCTCGAACGGCGCCACCTCCTCCGGTTTGCGGTCCGCCACCAGCGCCTCGGGATTGGCGGACAGCAGCAGCTCCGCCTGCTCCGAGCCCCCCTGCTCGTGGAATGCCTCCGCCACCGGCCCCAGCGACCGGTCGTCGCCGTGGTTGTCCGCCGCGATGATGTCGCACAGCCCGTGCGACAGGAGCTCTCGGGCGCGATGGCCGCGGGTTCGGGGCATGAGCAGGGTGGGGCCATCGAGCTGGAGCAGGGCGCCCATCTCCTGCCACCGCCGGGCGCGCGACGGTTCGCAGCAGCTGTAGCGCTCGGGGTGCGCTACCACCGGGACCAGCCCGAGCTCGAGCACCAGGGCAAGAGCGTCCACCATGGTCGTCGGCGCCACAAGCCGCGAGAACTCCACCAGGATGTAGCGCGAGCCGTTGAGGGTGACCACCCGGTCGCGCGCGACCGCCGGGTCCATCGGCCGGTCGAGCATGACTTCCGCCCCGCGCATCAGCCGCATGCCCTCGGGAACCGCAGGAGCGAGCTTCTTGAACGCGGCCTGCTGGACCTCAGGCACGCCGGCTCCGGCTTCGCTCGCCAGCAGGTGTGGTGTCAGGCAGACGCCCGTGACGCCCTGGGACTTGAACGCCAGCAGCACCGTCACCGACTGGCTCACCGACCGCGAGCCGTCGTCCACCGCGGGAAGCAGGTGGCAGTGAAGATCGAGCACTCAGACCCGCTCCCCGGCGAGCACCCCGGTGGCGAATCGCGCCAGCCCACCGGGCGCCAGTTCCGCCTGGGCCAGCAGCGCCAGCGTGATGAGCGCATCGGCCGACAGCAGGTCAAGCGCGATCTCGCGGTCGCCGGGATGTTCCTCCACGATCGACAGCACCCGTTCGGCCGCGAGCGAGAGCCGCTCCGGCAGGGTCCCGATCTCGGGCGCGGCCAGGGCGTGCTCGCGTACCCGTGCCACCAGGGCGGGCGGCCCCTGCGCGATGTGAGCATCGAGCCAATCGGACAGCGCGGCAGTCGACTCGGTCACGCTTGCCACCCCGGCCTACTGGCCGAGCCAGGAGGCGATGAGCGCCGGCGCGGCCTCGCGCGCCGCCGGGAGCATGGAGACGTCGCCGGCGCCGGCGGAGGCGAAGCCGGGACGCCCACCGCCCTTCCCGCCGCTCACCTGTGCGATCCGGTTGACCAGGTCACCGGCCTTGCGGCCCGCTTTCACCAGGTCGTCGGTGACCGCAGCGTGCACCGCGCCGCGTCCCGCGGTGGAAAAGAGCACCAGCACCGCCTTGATGTGGCCCTCCCGGAACCGGTCCGCCAGCGCGGCCACGTCGTCGCGATTCTCGAATTCGGTGTCACCCAGGGTGACCGAGACGCCACCGATCTCGAAAGTGGCTCCAGCCGCGGCTGCGGGAGCGGCGCCGGACTTCATCAGCTGGTCCAGTCGTTCCGCCAGCTTCTCTTTCTCCTGCCGCACCTGGTCGAGCCGGCGCAGGATCTGGTCGGGCTGGGCGCGGAGGGATTCCGCCACCTGCGCGAGCAGCGCCTCCTCCCGCTCCATGCTGGCATACGCCTCGGGGCCCGTGATCGCCTCGATGCGCCGCACCCCCGCCGCGACCCCGCCCTGCGCGGCGAACCGGAAGAGGCCCAGCTGGCCCGTGCTTCGCACATGCGTGCCGCCGCAGAGCTCGATCGACGGACCCATCTGAACCACCCGGACCCGGTCACCGTACTTCTCCGAGAAGAACGCCATGGCGCCGAGCGCGAGTGCGTCGGGGTAGGCCATCTCGTTGGTCTCGACCTGCCAGTTCTCCAGCACCTGGTCGTACACCTCCCGCTCGATGGCGTCGAGCACACCGGGCTCGATCGGCCCGTGGTGGGAGAAGTCGAACCGGAGGCGCGCCGGCTCCACCAGCGAACCCTGCTGCCGGACATGGGTGCCGAGATGCTTGCGGAGCGCCCAGTGGACCAGGTGAGTGGCGGAGTGGTTCCGTTCGATGTCGCGCCGGCGAGCGCGGTCCACCGCGGCCCGAACCGGTCCCGGTGCGACGGTGCCGGCCGCCGTTCCGACGAGCACCTGTCCCCTGGGGTCCTTGCGCACCCGCTCCACCGCAACCGACCAGCCCTCCCCCTGCACCGTGCCGGTGTCGCTCACCTGACCGCCTGACTCGGCGTAGAAGGGATTGTCCGCCAGCAGCAGCTCGACCGTCCCGCCGGCCGCGCGGCAGGCGATGACCTCGGTCTCCGCCTCGGTGCTGCCGTAGCCGGTGAACCGGGAGGGCCGGCGTGACAGCTCGACCCACTCCCCCGCCGCTCCGGCGTCAACGGCGGCGGCGCCACCGGCACGCGTCGCCTTGTGTACCTCGCGCGACCGCTCTCGCTGCTCGTCCAGCGCCTGCTCGAACCCGGCGAGGTCCACCTCCGCGCCGCGCTCGCCGGCGATGATCTGGGTCAGGTCGATCGGGAACCCGAAGGTGTCGTAGAGCCGGAAGGCTTCCACTCCCGACACGGTGCGAGCGCCGGCGGCGAACAGTTCGTCGAGCCGACGAAGCCCGCCCTCGATGGTTTCCAGAAACCGCTCCTCTTCCTGCCGGCAGACGTCGGCCACGTAGGCGGCCTTCGCCAGCAGGAGGGGATAGGCTTCGCCCATCTCGCGGGCCACCACCTCGGTCAACGGCGCCAGGGTCGGCTCGGGACGGCCGAGCAGCCAGGCGTGACGCACCGCACGGCGGAGAATCCGGCGCAGCACGTAGCCGCGGCCCTCGTTGCTGGGGTAGATGCCGTCGGCCAGCAGGAAGGTGACCGCACGCGCATGGTCGGCCAGCACCCGGAAGGACCCGCCGGCCGGCCCTCGATCATACGGCTTGCCGACCAGCTCGCTGGCGCGCGCGAGCAGAGGCAGGAAGAGATCGGTGTGGAAGTTGGAATCCACCGCCTGCATGACGGACGCGATCCGCTCCAGGCCGGCGCCGGTGTCCACCGAGGGCTTGGGGAGCGGGGTCAGAGTGCCGTCGCTGGAACGGTCGAACTGCATGAACACCAGGTTCCAGATCTCCAGCATCTCGCCCGACTCGGCGAGGACTTCGAACTCCGCCTGAGGGATCACTTCGGATGAGATGGCCGTCCGGCCGTCCCGCCGTCGGAGATCCACGTAGATCTCGCTGCACGGCCCACAGGGGCCGGTGTCGCCCATCTGCCAGAAGTTGTCCTTGTCGCCGAGCCCGTAGATCCGATCCTCGGGAAGCCCCGCCAGCTGGCGCCACAGGCTGCGCGCCTCGCCGTCGCTGTGATGCACCGTGACCCGGAGCCGCTCCC
>JAOUIC010000426.1 GCA_029884275.1 Gemmatimonadota bacterium
CGCTGCCCGCCGGTGCAGGCGTTTCCGTTGCGCGAACCCGCGGCCCGTCAACCACCCGTCTACGGATACAACCGGTGTATCTGCCGCGGGAAGGCGATCGTCTCCCTGATGTGCGGGAGGCCACAGATCCAGGCGACGGTCCGCTCCACCCCGAGCCCGAACCCCGAATGGACGAAGGTGCCGTATTTCCGCAGGTCGAGATACCAGCGGTAGGCCTCGGGATCGAGTCCCTGCTCCCGGATCCGGGCGAGCAGCCGGTCGTGGTCGTCCTCGCGTTGGGAGCCGCCGATGATCTCGCCGTATCCTTCCGGCGCCAGACAGTCGTTGTTGAGAACCGTCCGCGGATCGTCGGGGTTCTCCTTCATGTAGAACGCCTTGACCCCTTTCGGGTAGTTGTACACGAACACCGGACGGTCGTACTGCTTCGTCAGGAGGGTCTCGTCGTCGCCACCGAGATCGTTGCCCCACTGGATGTCCGAGCCGAGGGCATTGAGCCTCGCGACCGCATCGGTGTAAGAGATGCGGTGGAACGGCGGCGTGACCAGTGCGAGCGGCGCGGTGTCGCGCTCCAGCTCCTTCAGCTCCTCCCCCCGGCACTCGAGTGCCCGCGCGACGAGGTAGCTGACGAATTCCTCCTGCAGCCGCATATTGTCGCTGGAGTCGTTGAAGGCGACCTCGGGCTCCACCATCCAGAACTCGGTGAGGTGGCGCCGGGTCTTGGACTTTTCCGCCCGGAAGGTGGGCCCGAAGCAATACACCTTGCCGAGCGCCGCGGCGGCGGCCTCGACGTAGAGCTGGCCGGTCTGGGCCAGGTAGGCCTTGCCGAGGTCGAAATAGTCGGTGCTGAACAGCTCGCCGGCCTGCTCACCGATCGAGCCGGTGAGAATGGGCGTGTCCACCAGCACGAAGTCACGCTGGTGGAAGAAGTCGCGGATGGCCTGGACGATCTCGTGCCGCACTCTGGCGATCGCCACCTGGCGGCGGCTGCGTAGCCAGAGATGGCGATGCTCGAACAGATACTGGGTGCCGTGTTCCTTCGGCTGGATCGGAAAGTCGGGACTGGGGCCGATCACCGTGAGGTCGGTGAGGTGCATCTCGTAGCCGCCGGGGGCCCGCGGCTCCGCCCGCACCGCCCCCGTCACGGTCACCGAAGTCTCCAGGGTCAGTGTCGCGAACCGTTCCCAGAGGTCTGCCGGCACGTCCCGTTTGGAGAGCACACACTGCAGGTATCCGGTCCCGTCCCGGAGCACGATAAAGGCGATCTTGCCGCTCGACCGGGTGTGCGACACCCAGCCGCGGAGGGTCACGGAGGCGCCGTCGTGGCGGGCGAGTTCGCTGATTCGGACGGTGGTCATGATCGAGGACTTCGCATGGAACGATGCCGGGGACGGAGGGCGTGGAGTCTAGCCGCCCTGCTGGTGTCGGTCAACGCGTGCGGCCCCGCCTTCCGGCCGGTGCAGAACTTCATCCCCGGCGAGGTCAGGACGCCCGAACCCATCGACAGCACGCCCCTCACCCTGCTCTGGCGCAGTCGGCCGTTCCGCGGACCCAGCGCACCCATCGCCCACGACGACACGATCGCCTTCCTCGGAGGCTCGGACCGGAAGGTCGTGGCCCTCGATCTCCCCAGTGGGGGGAAGCGCTGGTCCCACCGGTTGGGCGGACCGCTGCTCGGCGGGGTGCTGTTCGACGGGACCACGGTCTATGCCGCGACTTCCCGACCCGATGGCAGGGTGCGCGCCTTCGACCCCCGGAGCGGCAACAAGCTGTGGGAGGTTCATACCGGGGACGTCGACGCGCCCCTCGCCCTGGCGGACGAGACGATCGTGGTCGTCACGCAGCACGATGGGACCTTTGGCCTCGCGAGCAAGACCGGCGCGATCCGGTGGCGGGCGAGATTCGGCTCCAGTCAGGTTGCGCCGGTGCCGCTGGCCGGTGGCGACGTACTGGTCACGTCGCATGACTCGCTCTTCCGGATCCATGCGCGCGACGGCCTGGTTCTCTTCCGGCGGCAGGCGCCCGCCGCCATCGTTGGCCCCTGGTCCCATCATGCCACCACGCTGGTCGCCGCGAGCGGAGACTCCCTCCTCGTCGCGATCCGCCCCGACAGCCTCAATCTGGCGTGGAGCGTGCCCCTCGATGGCCCGCTCCTCGGCCCACCCGGTGTCGTGGGGGACACGGTGTACGCCCTGACGCAGCCGGGCTCGCTCTACCGCGTGATCCTCGGTGACTCCACCGTCACGGAGTCGCTCGGCACGCCAACCTGGCCCCCCACCGTCGGCCCGGTCCGTTTCGGGGATGTGGTGCTGCTCGGCGGCTCCGACGGCGTGATGCGCGCGGTCGGCGCCAGCGATGGGCTGGCGGCCTGGGAACTCAAGATCGGCCGGCCCGTGGCCCTGCCGCCGATTCGCCTGTCGGATGGCACCCTGCTCCTTGTCGGCGGTCGCGGCGATGTCTGGAGAGTGAGGTGAGGGGACTCACGGCTCGCCGCCGGGCGATGGCCATGATGCTCGCCCTCACCCTCCCGCTCTCGGCGCAGGCGCAGGCGGGTGACACGGTCACGGTCAAGCAGGTGCCGGCAGTCGCGAAAGTGGGCAAGTGGGTCCTGCTGGGAGCCACGCTCGGCATGGGCCTCCTGGCGGCGTCCTCGCACGACAAGGCCGAATCGGCGTACGACGACCTCGAGCAGTATTGCGCCCCCGACCAAAGCCGGTGCGACCTGAACAGCGGCGGGACCTACATCGACCCGACG
>JAOUIC010000427.1 GCA_029884275.1 Gemmatimonadota bacterium
CGGACAGATGGCAGGAGGTCCCACCGAGAGGCGTGAGCCCGGTGCTGGTAGAAGTAGTCCGATTCGCCGAGTCGGGCGAGGACGCGCGCCGGGTGATCCAGCAGTTCGCGGTATGCCTCCAGGGATCTGAACGGGTTCTCCAGTATCGACAACTCGCCCGGCCCCATCAGGAACCGCGGCTTCGCCAGCGGCTGTCCGGTGCGCGGAGTATAGAAGGGCCGGTACACGTTGACGCTTCGGCTGATGTTCTCGGACAGGAAGCCGATCAGCACGATCTGCGGATGAAATTGCTTCCCTTCGAGCCGGTACCGCAGCAGGGCCTGGTCGATTCCGTATCCCCCGACTCCGAAGTTCAAGACCTCGGTCCCGGGCGTGGTTGCGGAAAGCACTTCGGCCCACGTCTCGGAATTGCGGACGCCGTCGCCGTGGGTGAAGGAATCGCCGAATGCAGCCAGCCGTCGCGTACCCGGACGAGGCTCGGGCGCATACTCCTGCGTCGCCCGGAGTCCCTGCGCATTGGCCTGGTAGAGGGGAGGAGCTGAGCCCCCGGGCTTGATGGACCACCCCAGTGCGGCGCTGAATCCGACGTAGGCGGACGACCCATCCAGGAGCCGGTGGAGAATCCGGCGGTGGTCATCCGAAAGCGACGTGACGTCAAGCGGATCGTAGCGTAGGCCTCTGAGGGTGGGGAGCATGCGCAGCGTTCCCCAGCTCCCCAGCTCCAGCGTGATCCAGAGGGCGGCTACCAGGGCGCCGTAGAAAAGACCTGACTTCATGTCTGCCCCGTGAATCGAGTCACCTTCTCATGAGAGGAGGCCAGGGTGCTCAGCTGGTGAACCGGAACAGCAGCACGTCGCCGTCCTGGACGACGTACTCCTTGCCCTCCGCCGTAGCAAGGCCCTGCTCGCGCGCGTATTTCCAACCCCCGACCCGCACGAAGTCCTTGTAGGCCACCGTCTCGGCGCGGATGAAGCCGCGCTCGAAGTCCGAGTGGATCACGCCGGCCGCCTGCGGCGCCTTGTCGCCGGCGTGGATGGTCCAGGCCCGCACTTCCTTCTCGCCCGCGGTGAAGTAGCTCCGGAGGCCGAGCAGGTGGTACGCGGCGTGGGCCAGGCGATCGAGCCCCGACTCGGAGACCCCCAGGGCGGCGAGAAACTCCCCCCTGTCTTCCGGCCGGAGTTCGGCCAGCTCGGCCTCGACCTTTCCGGAAAACACTACGACCTCGGCCAGTTCCCCATCGCGCTCCACGGCTGTGGAGAGCGCCTGCACCCGGGCATTCCCGGTGGTGAGCTCGCTCTCGAGCACATTGGCGGCGTACAGCACCGGCTTCGATGTCAGCAGGTTGAAGCCACGGAACACCGCCGCTTCCTCGGCGCTCGGCTGGACCGAGCGCGCCGGGCGGCCGTTGGCCAGGGCTTCATTCAGCAGCGTCAGGAGCCGCGTCTCGAGCTTCGCCTGCGGGTCCCCGGACTTGGCGGCCCGGGCGCTCTTGTCGAGCCGCTTCTCCACTGACGCGAGGTCGGCCAACTGCAGTTCGATGTTGATGACTTCCCTGTCGCGCACGGGGTCAACCGCTCCCATCACATGTTGCACGTCGCCGTCCTCGAAGCACCGGACCACATGGACCACCGCGTCGACTTCGCGGATGTTGGCCAGGAACTGGTTGCCCAGCCCCTCGCCCTGGCTGGCGCCCTTCACGAGGCCGGCGATATCCACGAACTCCACCGCGGCCGGGACCACCCGCTCCGGTTTGACCACCCTGGCCAGCGCGTCGAGGCGCGGGTCCGGGACAGTCACCACCCCGGTATTCGGTTCGATGGTCGCGAAGGGATAGTTGGCCACCAGCGCCCCTGCCGAGGTCAGCGCGTTGAAGAGCGTGGACTTGCCGACATTGGGCAGCCCGACGATGCCGAGGCGAAGCATGGAGGAGGTGTCTTCGTTTCTGGAGGAGCTGGCTAGCGGGCGGGGTTGAATCGGTTCATCGCCGTCTCGATCCCGTCGGCGAGCCAGCATTCCACAGCCTCGGTCATGGGGCCGAGCAGGGCATCGACGGCGGCACGCTCGTCAGGAGTGAAGGACTCCAGCACGAAGTCGGCCGAGTCCTGGGTGCCGGGTGGCAGCGGGCCGATCCCGATCCGGAGGCGGGCGTAATCCTGGCGCCGGAGAACACCCTCGATGCTCTTGAGCCCGTTGTGGCCGCCGGCCGACCCGGCCCCGCGCAGTCGAAAGCGTCCCACCGGGAGAGCGAAGTCGTCCACCATCACGAGCAGGTCACGTGCCGGTTCGAAGTCCGGCAGGTCGAGCAGCGGCGCCAGGACGGCGCCGCTCCGGTTCATGTAGGTCTGCGGCTTGAGGACGCGGAGATCGTGGCCCAGCGCGGTACCGCGGGACTCGCGCGCCGCCGGGACGCGCCGGAACCGGGGGAGCTGCCAGTGCGCGACGAGGTGGTCCGCCATGAGAAACCCGGCGTTGTGCCGGGTATTCTCGTACTCCGGGCCGGGATTCCCCAGGCCAATGATAGCCCGCAGCGACCCCTCCTACTCCGCGGTCTCGCCCTCTTCCTCGGGCTTCGGCTTGCGGATGAGCTCGGGTTCGGCAGGCGCCTCGGCGGTTCCAGCCACAGGGGGCGCCTCTTCGGTCCGAGGGGCGACGACCGAGCAGATCGGCAGCTTCGGGTCGTGCAGGATCTCGATCCGCTCAAGGTGCACGTCCCGGACGAAGAGCGACTTGCCGATGCCCA
>JAOUIC010000428.1 GCA_029884275.1 Gemmatimonadota bacterium
CGAGGGGGAGGACAAGCCGCTCAAGTATCCCAAGATGTTCCGCCAGTCGCGCTATGCGGTGATCAACAAGATGGACCTGTTGCCTCACCTGAACTTCGATCTCGAACAGGCCAAGGCTTTCGCCCGCCAGGTGAACCCCGAGCTGAAGTTCTTCTTCACTTCGGCGCTGCAGGGCGACGGGCTCGAGGAATGGTTCTCCTTCCTGCGCTCCCGGGTCGGGGCGTCGCGGTCGTGATCGTGACCGACGCCGGCGCTCGCGAGGCCAGGCGCTACCACGTCACCGGCGTGGTCCAGGGGGTCGGATTCCGACCCTTCGTGCATCGCCTGGCGCTGCGCCATGGGCTCGGGGGCTGGATTCGCAACGCCAGCGGGGAGGTCGAGATAGCCGTCGAAGGTGCGCCCGAGGAGTTGCGGGCGTTCGAATCCGCCATTCGCGACGAGGCTCCACCCCTGGCCAGGATCGACGGCATCGTGGCCGAAGCTGACGCGCCGGCCGGCCGCGAAGGGTTCGTGATCGAGCGTAGCCTCGACGAGGCCGACCGGCGCCAGCCGGTCCCCGCCGATGTCGCCCTCTGCCCGCCGTGCGAGGCGGAGCTGCGCGACCCGGCCAATCGCCGCCATCGCTATCCGTTCGTCACCTGCACCGACTGTGGACCGCGGTACACCGTCATCGAGGCGCTGCCCTACGACCGCGAACGGACCACGATGCGGTCCTTCACCCAGTGCCCGGATTGCCTGGCCGAATACCGGGATCCCGCCAGCCGCCGGTACCACTCGGAGACCAATAGCTGTCCGGCGTGCGGGCCCCGGGTCTGGCTGGAGGAACCGGGTGCGGCCGCGCCGCTTGGTGGCGCGACCGCGATCGACCGTGCCGTCGAGCTCCTGAGGCAGGGCGGTATCGTTGCGGTTCGTGGCATGGGCGGGTTCCACCTGGCCTGCGATGCAACCAGTGACCAGGCGGTGAGCCGGTTGCGCGAGCGGAAGGGCCGGGACGCCAAACCGTTCGCCGTGATGGTCTCATCGGTGGCGGCCGCCCGCCGCCTCGGGGATGTGAGCGACCAGGAGGCCGGCCTGCTCCAGTCCCGGGAACGGCCCATTGTCCTGCTGGAGGCCCTGGGCGACTCGCCGATTGCCGAGGGCGTGGCACCCGGCCTCGGCTCCATCGGGGTCATGCTCGCCTCGACGCCGCTACACCTGCTTCTGCTCGATGGAGTGGGTGGGCCGCTGGTGATGACCAGCGGCAACCTGAGTGAGGAGCCGATCGCCACCGGGAACGAGGAGTCGTTGAAGCGCCTGAGCCGCGTCGCGGATGCGTTCCTGCTCCACGACCGGGAGATCCTGACCCGCGCCGATGATTCGGTCATGCGCGTCGTCGGCGCTGCGCCGGTCTTCCTGCGGCGGGCCAGGGGCTTCGCGCCGATTCCCCTCGAACTGCCGGTCGAGAGCCCCGTGCCCCTGCTCGCGGTCGGGCCCCACCTCAAGAACACCTTCACTCTGGTGCACGGCCGTACCGCCTGGGTCAGCCAGCACATCGGCGATCTCGAGTCGATGCAGACGCTCAGGCACTTCGAGGCCACGCTGGCGACCTGCCGCCGCCTCTTCCGGGTGGATCCGGAGGTCGTGGTGCGCGACCTCCACCCCGGCTATCTCTCGACCCGACTGGCCGAACAGCAAGGCCTCGACCAGGTCATCGCCGTCCAGCACCACCACGCGCACATCGCGGCGGTCATGGGCGAGCACGGGGAGACCGGGCCGGTGCTCGGCGTCGCGTTCGATGGGACCGGGTACGGCGAGGATGGGGCGGTCTGGGGCGCCGAATTCCTGCTGGCGGACCTGACCGGCTTCCGACGACTCGCCCACCTCCGGTACGCGCCGCTGCCCGGCGGTGACCTCGCGGCGCGTCGCCCGTGGCGAGCGGCACTGGGGTACGCATTGTTGGATCACGCCGCGCGACCTATCCTCGCCCCGGCCTGGGCGGGTATTCCGGCGGCGGAAGTGGCCCTCGCGGAGCAGCAGGTGGAAGCGGAGGTAAACGCACCGATGGCGTCGTCCATGGGGCGCCTGTTCGATGCCGCCGCCGCCGTGCTCGGCGTCCGCCACATCGCGCACTACGAGGGGCAGGCGGCCATGGAACTCGAGGCCCTTGCGGGACGGCGCATCGCGTCGGAATATGCCTGCCATCTCGAGGAGGACGGGGAGGGCGGCTGGGTCGTCGATCCGGTGCCGCTCCTCACCCGGCTGGCGCACCTCAGGCGCCGTCGGGTGCCGGTGGAGGAGCTTGCGGCGGACTTCCACGCCAGCGTCGCCTGGATGACCGCTGACGTCATCCGGCACGCCGCGCGCCGGTACGGCGTCCACACGGTGGCTTTGGGTGGAGGCGTGTTCCAGAACGCGCGCCTCCTGGCCTCGGTCGCCAATCGCATCGGGCAGCGGGGATTGCGGGTGCTCCTGCCGCGGCGCCTCAGTCCCAACGATGGCGCCATCAGCTACGGGCAGGCCGTCATCGCGGCGGCCCGGCTGGCCACTCTCTGACCTGCGGAGCGGACCCATGTGCCTCGGGATTCCCGGCCGGATCGTCAGCCTCCGCGATGATGCCGGGCTCGCCATGGGTATGGTGGACTTCGGCGGCATCCGGCGCGAGGTGTGCCTCGCCTACGTCGCCGATCAGGTGCAGCCGGACGACTACGTCGTGGTCCATGTCGGCTTCGCCATCTCGAAAGTGGATGAAGAAGAGGCCCG
>JAOUIC010000430.1 GCA_029884275.1 Gemmatimonadota bacterium
AAGCCCACAGAAGCCATGACTCAAATGTAGCGGGGGGCGGGAGGCTGGCGAAGCCGTGGACCGCCGGCAGGGTCAGCCCGCGGAGGCCTGCGCCACGAGCGCATCGAGCCGGAGCCAGCCCTCAGGAAGGAGGAAGAGCCGGCCGCCCCGGGCTTCGGCCCACCCCTCCCCGATCCAGGCCTGCCGGATCCCGGCGGGGATGGCGGTCTCGCCGACCCCCTGATCGGTGCGCAGGCCGAGATAGAGATCTTCCAGCGCCCTGGTCGGCTCGTCCAGTTGTTCCTCTCCCGCCACCGACCACCGGCCCTCCGCGACGGCACGGCGCCACTCCTCCCACTCCCGGATGTTCCACCATCGGCGGTCCCCCATCGCGCTATGAGCCGACGGACCGAGCCCGAGATAGGGGTGGCGCAGCCAGTAGGCGCGGTTGTGCACCGCGTCGAAGCCGGGCCGGGCGTAGTTGGACACCTCATAGTGGGTGAACCCGGCGGTGGTGAGACGGTCGTGGGCCAGGATGAATTCGGACGCCTGCAGCTCATCGGGGGCCGCGGTCGTGGTCCCGCGGCCGACCCAGCGCGCCAGGGGAGTCGAGGCTTCCACCGTGAGCGAATACAGCGAGAGATGGGCCGGCTGGAGCTCCAGGGCGCGATCGAGGTCGCGGGACCAGTCGCGGGCCAGATGCGACGGCAGGCCGGAGATCAGGTCGAGCGACAGGTTGGCGATCCCCGCCTGGCGGAGCATCCCGACGGCGGGGCCCACCTGCTCCGCGATGTGAGTGCGATGCATCCAGGCCAGGACCGCCGGGTCGAACGACTGCACGCCCAGCGACACCCGGTTCACTCCCGCCAGGCGCCAGGCGGCAGCAGCCTCCGGCGTGACGTCTTCGGGATTGGCCTCGAGCGTCACCTCGGCGCCGGGAAGGAGCGGCCGCGCGGAGACGATCCCCGCAATCAGGCGTCCCAATTCGAAGCCGGGAAGCCGCGACGGCGTCCCTCCGCCAAGATAGAGGGTCGAGAGCGCGGGGAACTCTCCCAGGCGGTCGTCCGAGAGCCATCGCGCCCACTCGGTCAGCACCCCATCTCGGAACGCCGCCGCCGGCGCCTCACGCCGCACCGCGATGGCGAAATCGCAGTAGCTGCAGCGGCGGGCGCAGAAGGGGACGTGGATATACAGGTGCACGGGGCTCGGGTCGGTCAATGTCAGGCGTCAGTCACCGGTTGACAGCCCATCTGGAAATGCACATAGTAGCACAGTTCGTCGCATGGCCGTGTGACGCGCCGACTTCCTGACACCCCTGGAGAGGTTCCCATGTCTTCACGCATAGTCCGCTGGACCGCCACCGCGGCGCTTGCCCTGCTGCCCTCGACCGCGGCAGCCCAGATCGAGATCACGCCGTTCGTCGCCAGCTTCTTCCCGGCGACCAGTCTCGCAACCGGGTCGAACGGATTCCTCACCTTCAATGACTTCGAATTCAATCAGATGAACTCCTTCGCGTTCGGCGGGCGGATCACCTACCCGATCAACACCGGCTTCAAGCTGGAAGGAGAATTCACCTACGCAACGTCGGGAGTCGAGTACATCGAGGATAACGCGTTCGGGAGCGGGATTGACGGCGGCCTCAATCAGGACGGCAACATGATGTTCGCCAGCATCCGCGCACTGTTCTCTCCGCGGCGCAGCAATCTCTACTTCCTTGCAGGTCCCGCCTTCATCTCGCGCGGCGGCGATGCGTGGGATGGCGCGAGCAGCGATGACCTCAAGGACTGGGGTGGCGTCGCCGGGATCGGGATCAACGCCAACGTCACGCCCAAGTTCCGCATCAACCTCACTGCGGAGGCGTATCTGTATTCCGCGGACCCGGTCGGAACGGGGTCGGAGTTCCAGGCCGACATCCTCGTTTCGGTAGGCGTCCCGATCAAGCTGGGCGGCAACTGAGCTGATTGCCTGACAAGAAAGGTCACGGGGGGCCGGCGCCACGCCGGCCCCCCGTCTTTCTGCTGCCCCGGCTCAGTTCGCCCGCACCGGAGCCGGAGATGACCGGCCTTCGGTTCCTCCGTCCCCCAGTTGGCCCTGCGCATTGCCTCCCCAGCAGAGCACCTCGCCCCCGGCGGTGAGGCCGCAGGTATGGCTTGCCCCGGCGGACAGGCTCCGGAAACGGCCGGCGGCCGGAACCGCGACCGGCTTGGTCCGGTTGGTGTTCGACCCGTCACCCAGCTGGCCCGCCTTGTTTTCGCCCCAGCAGACCGCGTCGCCGGCCGACGTGACGCCACAGGTGTGGGCGGCGCCGGCGGTGAGTGCGGCAAAGGTCTCCCCTGTCGCCACCGCGGTGGGAGAGGTCCGGTCGTTCTTCGACCCGTCGCCGAGCTGCCCGCTCTCGTTGGCGCCCCAGCAGAAGGCCTTTTCGCTTGCGGCGATGGCGCAGGTGTGCTTGCCGCCGGCCACGATGGCGCTGAACCGGGTCTGGCCCGAGACGCCGACCGGCTCGGGCACCTGGTCGTTGCTTCCGAAGCCCAGCTGCCCGGAGAAGCCGTCGCCCCAGCAGAAGGCCTTTCCGGCGGCATTGAGCGCGCAGGTGTGATCGTCGCCGGCGGCGACGGCGGTGAACGACTCCTTGCTGCGAACCTGGACCGGCTTCTTCCGGGTAGCCGTCTCACCCTCGCCGAGTTGACCGCTCTTGCCGCGGCCCCAGCACCAGACCTTGCTGCCCTCGAGGCCGCAGGCGTGCGCGGCGCCCA
>JAOUIC010000429.1 GCA_029884275.1 Gemmatimonadota bacterium
CGGTGCGGGTCGCGATTCTCACGGTCTCGGACGCGGGTGCCAGGGGCGAACGACTCGACGCCTCGGGGGACACCATCGCGGCGTGGGTGAACCTGCGGGGATACTCGCTGGCGGCGCGGCTGCTGGTCCCGGATGAAGCAGAGCAGGTCGCCGGGGCGATCCGCTCCTGGGCCGACCACGACCAGGCGGACCTCGTCCTCACCACCGGGGGAACCGGGCTGACCCCGAGGGACATCACGCCGGAGGCCACCCGGGCGGTCCTCGAAAAAGAAGCGTCCGGCCTTGCCGAGGCGCTCCGGATGTCGGTCTATCCTCGCTTCCACCGGGCGGCGCTCTCCCGCGGCACCGCCGGCGTGCGGGGACGGACACTGGTGGTGAACCTCCCGGGAAGCCCTGGCGGTGTGCGCGACGGGCTCGCGGTGCTTGACGACCTGGTGGCTCACGCCGTCGGCCTGGTCCGGGGCACCGTGACCGACCACGCCGCCCCCGATCCAGCGCGACGTCCGTAGCCCGCGTTCCGGCGCTCCCCGAGCCAGCCATGCCCTCGAAGATCCTGATCACGATGGACGACCTGGAGACCGCGGTTCGGCTGAACGCGGCGCTCGAAGGCGCCGGTCACCGGACGGCGATGGTTTCGGTGGTGGATGATGCCCGCCAGACGATGCGGCGCGAAGCGCCGGACCTCGTGGTTCTGACCGGGGCGGTGTACGAGCCCCCGGCGCGGCATCTTGCCGCGCTGGCGCGCGACGCCGAGATCTCCACACTCGCCCTGCTGGAGCCGACCGACCAGCATGCTGGAGAGCGGGAGCCGCGGGTGATCGACGTGACCGAGATCGGGGTCAAGCCGATCTCCCCGGCCGACGCGGTGCACCTGGTTGACCGGCTGCTGGGGCGCCGGGCGCTGCAGCAGCGGACCGGTATCATCGGGGAGAGCGCCCCGATCCAGGAGCTGCTGATCAGGCTGGAACAGATGGCTCCGGTGTCGAGCACCGTGCTGATACAGGGCGAGTCGGGCTCGGGCAAGGAGCTGGTCGCCAAGGGGATCCACGACCTCTCCCCCCGCCGCGGAAAGCCATTCATCGCGGTGAACTGCGCCGCGCTCCCGGAAACGTTGCTCGAAAGCGAACTCTTCGGTCACGAAAAGGGCGCGTTCACCGGCGCCGCGGAGCGCCGGCTGGGCCGGTTCGAACTGGCCGACACGGGCACCATCTTCCTGGACGAAATCGGGGAGATTCCCCCGAGCGTGCAGGTGAAGCTGCTTCGGGTGCTCGAGACCCGCACCTTCTACCGCCTGGGCGGCGTCCAGCCCATCAAGGTCGATGTGCGGGTGGTGGCGGCCACCAACCGGAGCCTCCGGGAGTCCGTCTCCATGGGGGAGTTCCGGGACGACCTGTACTACCGGCTCAATGTCCTGACCATCTACATCCCGCCGCTCAGGGAGCGCCGGAGTGACATCCCGCTCCTGATCCGGCGGTTTGTCCGCGAACTGGCGGCCCAGCACGACCGGCCGTTCCACGGCATCGCTCAGGACGCGATGCAGGTGCTCCTCGAGGCTCCCTGGCCGGGCAATGTGCGGCAGCTCAGAAACCTGATCGAGTCCATGGTGGTACTGGCGCCCCGGCGTGAGGTGCGCGCCACGGATATCCCTCCGGACATCCTGGAGGGGGCTGGGCGGCTCCTCCCCGTCCGGGTGGGTCAGGGGGTGCCTGGCGGGGGCCAGGAGTTGGAGTTCATCCTTCGCAATATCATGGACTTACGCTTTCAGCTCGAGGAGCTGAGGCGGCGCTTGGACGACCGACCGCATCGTGTCCAGGTCATTGATCTCGGGGAGAGCCACCCCGTGGCCGATGTTTTGCCAGCAACTGGGCCTGAGGAAACGGGTTCGGTCGTTTTCCGCCCCGGGATGACCATGGCGGAGATCGAGCGTGAGGCCATCATCGCGGCACTGACGCAACATCAAGACAACAGACGGAAGGCAGCCGAGATGCTGGGAATCGGCGAGCGGACGCTGTACCGGAAGATCAAGGCTTACAAGTTAGAATAGGTGAGGGCACCTAAGTGGCCTTTATTACTGGGTTTGTGGTGCTTGACACATGCCATTCCCGGAGCAATATTGTCTCCGGGGCCTGCTGAGGCTGTTTGGCCGTGATCTTCTCCATCGATCCCAAGGCCTGCGTCGGCTGCTTGGCGTGCGTGAGGGTCTGCCCCACCGGTGCGGTGGAAGTTCAGGACCCGCTGGTTCGGATCGAGGAGAGCGCCTGCATCCGCTGTGGGCTGTGTGTGCCGGCGTGCACGCACGACGCGATCGAGGTGACTGGCGAGTTAGGGCGGGCCCTGGCGGTGGCGTCCCGTGGCGGCGGCGTGCTGATCCTGAGCCCGGAAGCCGCGGTTCACTTCTATCCCGCGACGCCGGAGCAGGTGGTGAATGCCTGCTACGCCGCGGGTTTCCGGATGGTGAATCGCGGGGTGCTGGGCGACGAGCTGGTGGCGGCGGAGTATCTCGAGCTGTGGCGTGATCAGGCGTGGGGCACGCTGATCCGGTCGACCGACCCCGTGGTGGTGGACACCGTGCGGCGGGACTACCCGGAGCTGGTTCCCCATCTCGCGGCGGTGACGATCCCGGCGGTGGCGGAGGCGCGGTATCTCAGGGCCCTGCTGGGGGAACAGCTCGAAATCGTGGTGGCGGGGGTCTGTCCCCCGAACCGGCGTCCCGAGCTGGACGCGGCGATCACCTT
>JAOUIC010000431.1 GCA_029884275.1 Gemmatimonadota bacterium
TCCGCAATCATCCGGCGTGCCTTCTCCGGCTGGCCAAGCTCCGAATACAGACTCGAGAGCCAGAGATACGGCCGGTCGAGCGGCGACAGCTGGGTCAGCGGAGACTCCGCCAGCGCCTGCTCGATCATGCGGGCCGCCTCTCGCGAGTCTCCCCGCAGGCGCAGGGTCGTCTGGGCGGCATCCAGCGACGTGACGAGATTCCAGCGCGAGACACCGCGCCGCTCCCACAGCGCACGGCCCGCCCGGCGCTGGCGATCACCCTCGGCCAGCCGTCCTTCGACCTCGGCCACGGCGTTGGCAAGGCGCAGCGCGAACGACTGGTCACTCGCTTCGGTCGCGGTGCGCGCATACTCCGCGATGACGGCGCTGGCGCTGTCGTACCGACGCACCGATGCGTACATCTGGCTGCGCATCCGCATGGGACCCGTCCCAGCCGAATCGATCCGCGACCAGTCATCGACCGCCTTCCACGCCTCGGCCTGCTTCCCCTGGGCCATCAGGGCGCCGATCAGGTTGTTCCAGGGGGCGGTGCCCCTGTCATCGCCGGCTTCGATCACCTGGCGCGCCAGCCGCTCCTGCTCACTCCATTGCCGGTTCTGGCCCAGCAGATTGGCCAGGTTGATGGGGGCGATCGGGTCGTCGGGCTTGATCTCCAGGATGGCCCGGTAGGCGCTGATGGCCCGCTCGCGGTCGTTCAGCACGTTGTCGTAATACCAGGCCTCGGTGTGGTAGCGCTCCACATCCGGCAGCCGCTGGCGATACTGGTAGGCCTTCGAGGTGGCAAGCAGTATCTCCTCCCCGCCGGCGCCGGTCCTGGGCAGGACAACGGCGAGCTTTCGCCAGGCCATGGCGAAGCCGCTGTCGAGCGCTACCGCCTGCTTGAGGAGGACGACTCCCCGCTCGTTCTCCCCGTGGTCGGCGATCCGCGCGCCCTCGGAGTAGAGCCGCAGCGCCTCGAGCGAGCCGGTGGTGACCTCGTCGAGCGGGTCGTTGGCCCGGATGGTCCTGAGCGATTCGCCGATCCGCTCGCGCACCCGCTTCGAGAGCCGGTCGATGGCGCCGAGAATCTCACCGTCGTCGGCGGCGGTCTCGCGCACCGCCACCAGCTCGGCGCCGTCCGGCGCCACCAGCCGAGCGGAGAGCACCATCCCCTTGCCGATCGGGCTGATCTCGCCCAGCACGATCGCCTTGGCCCCTTCGCGCAACGCCACCTCGCGCGCGACGGCAGCGTCCAGCCGCGTTTGGGGATCGCGGCTCATCCGCTGCAGCGTGGCGCCGACGTCAGAGGCTCCGACCAGGCTCACCACCGGCGACTGCGACAGGTCGATGCGGAACGCCTCGGTCACCGACCGGCCCAGGGTCGAGTCGGAGGTCCGGTTCTCGAAGTCGGCGAGGATGAGCCGGTCCTTCTCCGCCAGCCTGCCGCTCGCCACCAGGGTGCCCACGGGCCCGATCCCGGTCACCCGCATGATCGTATAGATCACCGCCAGCAGAGCGAGCCCCGCGAACGCCAGCACGCCACCCCGCGTCGCCATCTTCCAGGTCAGCTGCCGGTGCATCCCGGTCTCGCCGCTCAGCGACCACATTCCGGTGGCCTTGAGTTTCGCCCGGCGCCGCTCCGCCAGGCCGGTGACGACCATGATCGGGAGCCCGACGGCGAGCAGCCCCAGCGCCCCCCACGGCACCCAGTCAGGCAGGCCCAGCTGGATGGTCAGGAAATACACCGCTCCCAGCACCGCGAGCGCGCCGAGCAGGAAGAACCCCGCCGTCCGGAGCGGATGTCCATACCACTCGCTCGGCATCGGGACGGCGGTGGTGGGCTGGGTGTGGGTCGGGGTCATCCCGCCGCTGGTCGGCCCCAGCGACTCGAGCCGTTCGACCACTTCGTCGGCGCTCTGCCACCGGTCGGCGGCGCGCTTGACGAGACAGCGCATGATCACCGATTCCAGCGCCGGCGGGATGCCGGGCCGGTAGCGCGACACGGGGTCGGGCTCCTGGGTCACGTGCATCGCGAGCAGCTGTTGTGGCGTCGTCCCCTGGAACGGCGGCCGGCCGGCCACCAGCTCGTAGCCCATCGCGCCGAGGGCGTAGATGTCGGCCCGATGGTCCACGTTCGGGTCCGCCGCCGCCTGCTCCGGCGACATGTACGCCGGGGTTCCCAGCGCCACACCCGCCGTGGTCAGGTTGGAGTGCCCCTTCGCCTCGCTCACCGCCTTCGCCACGCCGAAGTCCATCACCAGCGCGTGGCGGCCGGTGAGCATGACGTTTTCCGGCTTGATGTCGCGGTGCACCACGCCGCGGGCGTGCGCATGCGAGAGCGCGTCGGCCACGTCCCTGAGCAGCCGGACCGCCTCGGGGATGGGCAGCTCGCGCACCCGGGTGAGCCGTTCACGCAGCGATTCGCCCTCGACGAACGGCATGACGTAGAAGAGGAACCCGTCGGACTGCCCCGAATCGAGTAGCGGCAGGATGTGCGGATGCTGCAGCTGGGCGGCGATCTCGATTTCGCGGAAGAACCGCTCCGGACCCAGTGTGGCCGCGAGGTCGGGCCGCAGCACCTTCACCGCCACCTGGCGGCGGTGCCTGACGTCGTCGGCGAGATACACTGTCGCCATGCCGCCAGCGCCCAGTTCGCGCTTGATGGCGTACCGGCCCGCGAGGGCGGCCGTCAGGCGGTCGAGTTCGAGTGACACGTCAGCGGATTCGGGAGCTGGACATTCGGGGGAGTATAGG
>JAOUIC010000432.1 GCA_029884275.1 Gemmatimonadota bacterium
GACGACCATCGACCCCGAGACCGGTGACAAGGGCGCTGAACCGCTCCGGACGCTCGCCACCTTCCGGAAGTGGGACGGCAAGGTCTGGTTCGGGCAGAACGTGGTCCATCGCGGCACGGGCACGCTCAAACTCGGTGACCCGGTGACCGCCGAGGCCGGGTGATCCGGAAGGTCACGCTGCTCGGTGTGCCCTGGGACGAGAAATCCTCGTTCCAGCGTGGGGCGGCAGGCGGCCCCGCGGCGATTCGGACGGCGTTCTGGTCTGCATCCACCAACACCTGGAACGAGGATGCCGCCGACGTCGCGAGCCTTGTCGAGGACGCCGGCGACCTCTCGCCGGAGCGGTCGAAGGATCCACACGGGCTGATCGAAGCGGCCGCCCGCGATCTCCTGGCCGCAGGCGGCAAGGCGCTCTTCCTGGGTGGCGATCATGCCGTGACATGGCCACTGGTGCGTGGGGTGCATCACCAGATTGGCCCGGTGACGATCCTCCATCTCGACGCGCACCCTGACCTCTACGACCAGCTCGACGGCCGGCAGGACTCGCACGCCTGTCCCTTCGCGCGGATCATGGAACAGCGACTCGCCGGGCGGTTGGTGCAATGCGGCATCCGCACCGTCAACGCACATCAGGCCGAGCAAGCGCGCCGCTTCGGGGTGGAGTCGGTGCCCATGCGAGCCGGGGTAGGGGCGATGCTCGGGGCGGTGCGGAGCCTCGAGGGGCCGCTCTACCTCTCGCTCGATCTCGATGTCCTGGATCCGGCGTTCGCGCCGGGGTTGAGTCACCCCGAGCCGGGTGGTCTCACCACCCGGGAGGTGATTTCGCTGGTTCAGGCAATTCCGGCGGGGACGCTGGTGGCGGCAGACCTTGTCGAGCTGAACCCGGTGAAGGACCTGCGCGACCTTACCGCGCGGGTGGCGGCCAAGCTGGTGAAGGAGATCGTCGGCAGAATGCTGGCGTAGCAGCGGGACCTGGGTAGGGGCGGAGTAGGGGCCGCATACATGCGGCCCCTACTCCGCCCCTACCCGTCACTCCGCAACTTGTGGCTCCCGTCGCAGAACGGCTTTTCCTTCGACAATCCGCAGCCGCAGAGCTTCACGATGCCGGGGTGCTTGGCCACGGGCTGCAGGATCTCGTTGCCTTCCTCGTCACGAATGACGATGGGGCCCTCGCACACGAGTGTGCCCTTGTTCTTCTTCCAGACGATGGTCAGCGGAGTCGGTTCGGTCACGTGGATCTTCAGGATTGGAGTTGGTGTGCCTGGCCATGCGCAGGTACGGGATCGTAGTCTAGCGCCATGGCCTCAGCGGGGCAGGGGTCGCAGCAGGCGCTGGAAGCGCGGTTCCTGGCGGAGTCCGTCCAGCATGGGGTCTCGCTTGAGGTGCAGCTGGAAGTGCAGGTCCACCACCGGCTCGAACCGCTCGAGCCAGATCAGCGCTTCGTCGTGCTTGCCGAGCGCGGTCCAGGCGGCGGCGAGCTGGACGGCATTGTGCGCCGGCGGACGGATCGAGTCGCTCCTGGCTGCGGCCTGGGCAAGAAACTCGCGGGCGCGGTTCCACTCGCCTCTCCCTGCGGCCACTGCGGCAAGCCCGCACAGGCCGCCGATCTCCGCTCCGGTTTCGAGGCGCTGTGCGGCGGAGAACTGCGCTTCCGCGCCATCGAGATCGTCGGCAGCGAAAGCGATGGACCCGGCGTGGAAGCGAGCGAAATAGGAGTCGGGGGCAACGGTCACGGCGCTATCGGCCCATGTTCTTGCACTGTCGGACTGGCGAGTCCACAGGAAGTACGCCGGCAGCAGGTAGTGGTTCCGGTCCGGGTCGAGTGCGAAAGCCCTGCGGAATGCGGTCAGGCCCTCGTCAAACCGGCCATACTCGAGCAGGAGGAACCCGAGCCTGGACCAGGCGTCGGCATTGGCGGAATCGAGCGCAATCGCCCGGTGATAGCTCTGGAGCGCGACGCGCTTCCGGGCCGGGTCGAGGAATTCGTCCACCCAGCCCCGACCGACCCACACCTGACTGTCCGAAGAGTCGATACCGACGGCCCGCTCGCTGAACCGCAGCGCCATCGGTCCCAGGCTCTCCGGCTGCACTCCTGCCACCGGATAGCCCCATCGGTCCGCCCCGGCGTAGGCGCGAGCGAGGACGGCCCAGGCGCGGGCGTTGGTGGAGTCCTGCTGGAGCACCCGCCGAAGGCTCGAGATCGCTTCCTCGAGATGCGGGGCGGTGCGGTCCGAGACGAGCGCACCTGCACGCCGCACCAGAGAATCCGCCGCCCTGCGGTCCGCTGCGGCGCCGGCGAGACCGGGCCCATGGCGGATGAGGGTCAGTAGCGCGACCAGCAGGACTGTGGCGCCCAACGCTCCCATCGCGATGAGTCGGCCGCGACTCGCCGACGCCCGGCGCAAGGCCGCGGCGAACTCGCCGGCTGTGTTCCACCGGTCGGCAGGCAGCGCGGCGAGCGCTTTCGCGATCGGCGCCCGAAGGGCGGCTGGCTCTACACGGCTTGCGCCTGCCTCACCCAGCACCGGCGGCCGGCCCGTCAGCATCTCGACGGCCAGGCACCCGAGGCTGTAAATGTCGCTCCGCTGATCTACCTCGAGTCCGGCGAACTGTTCCGGGCTCATATACCCGCGCGTGCCCAGGGACATCCCCGTCTCGGTGAGCCGCGCGACGCCGGTGGCCGCCGAGATCGCGCGTGCGCTCCCGAAGTCGCTCACCACGGCATGGCC
>JAOUIC010000021.1 GCA_029884275.1 Gemmatimonadota bacterium
CCGCATCCAGCGCCCAGATCCGCATGACGGTCCATGGGATCGGCCGCTGGCTCACCGGGTCGACATCCTCCACCCCCTCGGGCTTGGGCGGGAAGGCGGGCGTGGCCATTTCCTCCCACCCTTCCGCACCTTGAAGGCGACGGTGCAGCTTGGGGCCGAAGTGGCCATGCTCGAGTGCCGCATATAACGCCCCGTCACGCGGGTCTGACAGCAGCATGGAGACGTTGTCACCCAGAAAGTCGGGCTCGCCGATCTGCCAGCCGCGCCCCTCACGGTGGAGGGTGAACAGGCCCTTGCGGGTCGCGACATGCAGCGTGTGGGTACCAGCCATGGTCATCCTCCCGAGAGGGCCTGCATCACGCACACTTCCGTCCCCGACTCGACCGGATCACCGAGCGTGATCCGGTCCCTCACCTGCGCGCCCCCGACGAAGACGACCATGTGCCGTCGAAGCGCGCCCTGCTCGTCAAGCACATAGCCGCGCGCCGACGGTTCCGCGCGGAAGACCGCCTCCAGGACTTCCCGAACGGTGCCTCCGTCCACCTCACGTTCCGGCAGGCGGACGTGCCGCTGTAGGTTGGCGGTGAAGACTACCCGGGCCATCGGCCAGCCTGACTCCGGGTCACTCCTCCTTGTCCTCCTTCTTGTGCTCCGCGGCCACTTTGGCGGTCACCTCGGGAGGGGCCTCGGCGTAGGAGCGGAATTCCTCATGGAAATCGCCGCGGCCGTGGGTGATCGAGTGCAGCGTGGTGGCGTACTTGTACATCTCCGCCTCCGGCACGATCGCCTTGATCACGGTCCGGCGTCCGTCGCTGTCGGTGCCGAGGATCTGGCCCCGGCGCGACGAGAGATCGCCCATCACATCACCGAGGTACTCGCTCGGCACCCTGACCGTGACATCGTGCAGCGGCTCGAGCAGCACCGGACGCGCCTTCGGGGCCACGTTCCGGAAGGCCAGGATGCCGGCCATCTTGAACGACATTTCGTTCGAGTCGACGTCGTGATAGGAGCCGTCGAAGCACTCGGCCTGGAAATCGACCAGCGGGAAGCCCGCGATCACCCCCCGAACTGCCGCTTCCTGGATGCCGCGATCGACCGCCGGAATGTACTTGTTGGGGATCACGCCGCCCACGATGGCGTCCTCGAACGCGTACCCGGCGCCCCGGGGGCGCGGCGCCAGGCGGATCCAGCAGTCGCCGTACTGCCCCCGACCTCCCGACTGCTTCTTGTGCTTGCCCTGGCCCTCGGCCTTCCCCCGGAGGGTCTCGCGATACGCCACCTTCGGCCGCACCAGTTCGGCGTGCACCCCGAATTTCTTCTGCAGCCGCCCCAGCACGATCTCGAAGTGACGCTCGCCGCGCCCGTGGATCAGGGTCTGGGCCAGCTCCGAGTTGTACTCGAAGTGAAAGGTCGGGTCTTCTTCGTGGAGCTTGTGGAGTCCCGCCGCGAGCTTGTCCTCCTCTCCCCGGTTCTTGACCACCACCCCGGACGTCGCCACCGCCTCGGGATAGGGAATCGGGGCCATGTGGACCGGCCGGTCCCGGTGGCAGAAGGTGTCGTTGGTATGCGTGTCCCGAAGCTTGGCCACCGACCCGATGTCGCCCATCCGCAGCTCGGGCACCTCCAGCCGTTCCTTCCCCTGCTGCACCGAGAGGTGGTTCAGCTTCTCGGCCACGCTGTGCTCGTGGTTCCACACCTCGTCGCCGTTCTTGATCACGCCCCGATAGAGACGGAACAGGGTCACGTCGCCGACGTGCGGCTCCGACACCGTCTTGAAGACCCGCCCCAGCAGCGGCGACCCTCCGTGGTCGCCCTCCTTGTCGGGAATCGGCGCCTCGAGCGGCGATGGCAGCAGGTCCACGATCTCGGTGAGCAGGGCCCGGACGCCGTAGGTGAGCGTGGCGCTTCCCACCAGCATCGGGACGATCTCGCCCGCGAGCACGCCCCGCCGGAGTCCGGCGATGATCTCCTCCCGGGAGAGCGCCTCGCCGCCCAGGTACTTCTCCAGCAGCGCGTCATCGGTGCTGGCGATGGCCTCGGTGAGCTGCTGTTCGTACTTCCGGTAGGCGTCGCCCGTCTCGGGCGGCGGCGGAACCACCTCGTACTCGCCGGTCTTGGTGCCCTTCTTGTACAGATGAGTGTCGCCGGTGAGCAGGCTCACGATGCCGCGGAAGTCCGCCCCGCTGCCGACCGGAATCTCGACCGGCACCACCTTGGGAGAGAGGTGCGCCTTCACGTCGTCGAACACCCGCTCGAAGTCGGCCCGCTCCCGGTCCATCTGGGTGACGAACAGCAGCCGGGGCAGGTGCAGCGCGTCGCAGATCTCCCAGACCTTCTCCGTGCCGACCTCGACGCCCCCGGTGGCGTTGATCACCACGATGGCGGCGTCGGCCGAGTAGAGCGCGGCGGTCCCCTCCCCGAGAAAGTCGAGGAAGCCCGGCGCATCGAGCAGGTTGATCTTGGTGTCCATCCACTCGGCGAACCCGACGCCGAGGCTGATGGAGTGCTTGCGTTCGATCTCGTCTGCGGAATAGTCGGTGAGGGTGGTGCCGTCCTGGATGCTGCCGTGGCGCTTGCTCGAGCCCGAGACGAAGGCGAGAGCGTCCACCAATGTCGTCTTGCCAGCCGCACCGTGCCCCACGAAGGCGACGTTGCGGATGGCCGCGCTGTCATAGACCCGCATGGATCCAACCTCCTTGTCGAAGGGGTCGGGCTATCATGCACCGGGGCCACGCGAGTGTCAAATGTCCGACTGTGAAGGGTGGATGAGGCTGTCTTCAGGTCCTGCGTCGGGATGACCCGGCATGCGGCCGCCTGGTACCGGAAGCCGCCCCATCGACCCCCATTGTGCGGCATGCGCTTCGTTGCCGAACGCATCCTCCCCGCCTACGTGGCGGCGCTGGACGCCGCCCTGACCGAAGCTGCGGCGCGCCTGCCGGGCGGCCCGTGGCGGCGGGCCCTCCTCCGGTTGCGGGCCCGCGCCGGACGAACCGATGCGCGGCGCCGGCTCGCCGCCCTCCAGCGCCTCGCCATGGTCGGCGAGGCGCAGGGCTGGCTGTCCGCCGACGAGGCCATCATCCTCCGCAAACTGGCCTACCGGGTCGCCGCCCTCGCCGATCGAGCTGGCTGAGCAGGCCGGGCGCGCGGACACGCGTGAGCGACTCGTCACGAGCGACGGCGGCGAGCACAAGTTCCTTTGATGAATGAATCCGCTGTTGCGCAGCCGGCCGGAGCCGTGACGAGTCGCGAACGCCAAGCCACGCCCATTAGGTTCCGTACCATGTCCGCACCTCCCGTCGCACTCGTCACCGGCGCCACCGAGGGCATCGGCCGGGCCATTGCCTTCGCGCTCGGCCGCGCCGGCTATCGCGTCGGCGCTTGCGCCCGCACCCCCTCGCGCGTCAGGAGCCTCCTCGAGGACCTGGCCGGGGAGGGCATCGCCGCCGCCGGTCACCCCGCCGACGTGGGCCAGCCCGGCGATGTCGAGGCCATGGTGGGCGAGATCACCGGCCGCCTCGGGCCGGTGGACGTCCTCGTCAACAACGCCGGCGTCGCGATCCTCAAGCCCTTCGACCAGCTGACCCTGGCCGACTGGGATACCACCATGGCGACGAACCTGCGCAGTCTCTTCCTCGTCACCCGGGCCGTGCTCCCGGGCATGCGGGAACGGAAGCGGGGAGCGATCGTCAACATCGCGAGCCTCGCCGGCCGCAATGGCTTCGCCGGGGGCACGGCATACACCGCATCGAAGCACGCCGTGCTCGGCTTCGGACGCTCCCTGATGATGGAGGTGAGGAAGGAGAACATCCGCGTCATCACCATCTGCCCCGGTTCGGTCGACACCGCGCTGCTCCATGACCAGGGGATGTTGACCCCGAACTTCGCGTCGGTGCTGACGCCGGAGGACGTGGCCACGACCGTGGTGAGCGCGCTCGCCCTCCCGGAGCGCGCCCTGGTCAGCGAACTCGACATCCGGCCCACCAATCCGTGAACCCGTCGCAGCGGCCGACTTCCGGATCCATCCACATGCCGAGCATCCACGTCACCATGTGCGTCTGCCGGCGCTTTCCTTTCGCCCGGCTGCTGCCGCTCGCCAGGGAGCGGGGATGGGACCTCGATGACGTCATGCGGGAGACCGGGTGCGGCGACAACTGCGGACTCTGCCGCCCTTACCTCCGCCGGATGCTCTCGACCGGAGCGACCGCTTTCACCGAGCTGCTGACCGAGTAGCGCGCCCGCCGGGGCGCGGTACCATATTTAGGGTCCGTGCCTGACATGCCCCTTCAGCCCGCCGACACCCGCGCACGCCCCGCCCTCGTCTCGGCGGGCCTGATTCTGGCCAGCGCTCTCGCGGTGGTCGGCGCCTGGTTCGCGGGGCAGGGCCGGGGCATAGGCTGGGCGCTGCTGCCCGCGGGTGTGCTCGCGGTGCTCCTCGCGGTGCGCCGGGCGGACCGGGTGGGGCGCGCGGCCGGAGCCAGGGTGGTCGCGGCCGAGGAACGCGTCGCCCAGCGCGACCAGCTCCTCACCTGCCTCCATCGCGTGTCCAGCGACATGGTCTCGGGTGCCGACCTCCCGCAGGTGCTCGACCGCATCGTGGAAGTCTGCGCCGAGTTGCTGGAGACCGATGGCGCGCTGATCGGGCTGGTCGTCGAGGAAGGGCGATTCGTTCGGATAGAGGCCGCGCGCGGCATCGCCGCTGAGGCGCGGGGACGGCTGATCCCGGTGGACAGCTCCATGCTGGGGTGGGTGGTGAGCCGCGAGGAGCCGCTCACCTCGACCGATCTCGAGACCGATCCCCGCAACTTCCGGATCTCGGAGCTCAGCCTCCAGACCATGGCGGGGGTGCCGCTCAGCGCGGCCGGCATCGTGATCGGGGTCCTGGCGGTGTTCAACCGCCGAGACAACCGGTCATTCGACGATCGCGACGTCCACCTGCTCGAGACGCTCGCCGACCAGACGGTGGTCGGCATCGAGCGCGCCCACGTGCTCGAGGAGAGCCAGCGGAAGGAGGCCGCGCTCGCCACCAAGAACCGGCAGCTCCAGCACGCCACCCGGCTCAAGGACCAGTTCCTCGCCAACATGTCCCATGAGCTCCGGACCCCGCTCAACGCCATCAACGGGTTCTCCGACCTGCTGCTCACCGAGGAGCTCGGACCGCTCAACCCGACGCAGCGCGAGTTCCTCGATTCGGTGCTCCGCAACGGCCAGCATCTTCTGGAGCTGATCAACAGCATCCTCGATCTCTCCAAGATCGAGGCCGGCCGCATGACCCTGACCCTCGCACCGACCGACCTGCACGCGGTGATCGACGGCGCCGTGGCCGGCACCGCCTCGCTCAGGACCGCCAAGCGTCAGAGTTGCAAGCTCGAACTGGGCGCCGAGCCGCTGCTGGCGCAGGTCGATGGCGGACGCATCCGCCAGATCCTGTACAACCTCCTGTCCAACGCCTCCAAGTTCACGCCCGACGGCGGGGAGGTGACGGTGTCCGCGATCGCGACCCGCGCCCCCTTGCCCTTTCCCTCCGACCGAGCCGGCGACGCCCCGAGGCTGATGGCGCGGGACGCGGTCTGGATCTCGGTCCGTGACACCGGGATCGGCATCAGGCCGGAAGACATGGGGCGGCTGTTCCAGGAGTTCAGCCAGGTGGACAGTTCGGCGAGCCGCGCGCAGCAGGGCACCGGACTCGGGCTGGCCCTCTCACGCAGGTTTGTCGAGATGCACGGTGGCACCATCGGCTGCGAATCGGTGTACGGGGCCGGCACGAGCCTCTGGTTCCTGCTTCCGGTGGAGGGGCCCTTCCGCCGGCCGTCCGGGGAGATGGGCTCCCCCGCCGTCTCCGCCCCACGCCCGGCCGCATGACCATGCGGAGAACCTTCAGGCTGGCCCTCCTCCTCGCCGTGGCCCCCGCAGCGCCTCCGCTGGAGGCCCAGTCCAGGGTCGGCGTGGGTGTCGAGTTCGGCTATACCCGAGCCGACCTCGACGGAGCCGATGCGACGAGCCTAGAGGATCGGAGCGGGGCGGTCGGAGGCATCTTCCTCGACCTGCGCCTGAACCGCCGGATCGCCTTCACGTTCGGCCCGAGCCTTGCCCAGAGGGGAGGAGAGGCGTCGCTGAGCGGCGGCAACCTCGTCATTGACCTCGTGACGATCGACCTCCCCCTCCTCATCCGCGCCCGCCTTCCCGTGGGGAGCTTTGCGCTCCTGCTGGAAGCCGGCGGCATGCCCGGCTTCCGCATCGGCTGCAACGTCGAGCTCCAGCTGGGTGGTGCTCCGTCCTCCCGGCTACCCTGCAACGATCCCGCGCTGGATCCGGTTGGCACGTTCGCGCCCTGGGATGTCGCCGCGGTCGCCGGTCTCGGGGTGGGGATTCCCGTGCGGGGAAGCCAGGTGGGACTGAAGGCCAGGCTCTCGCGGGGGTTCATTCCGGTCATCGAATCGCGGGACATCTACAACCGGTCCATCTCGATTCTCCTGGAGCTTCCCTTCTGATCCGATGGCGGGGCCCCGTCCCCGCGGCTACTATACCCCCATGCCCCGGTCGCGCTGCCAACGGCTCTCGAGTCTCCTGCTCGCCCTCGTTCTGGTGGGCGGAAGCATGGGTCTCCCGCTGGCCGACGCCCTGATCTTCCACGCCCAGCCGGGCTCTCCCGCTCCGGGGGAGACCACCATCGGGAGTGTCGGAGGCTCCCAGGGGCACCAGCAGCTCTGTCTCCAGCTCAAGGCCACCGGCCAGACGCGCTCAGTTCCCGCGGCTGGGGCGCGGGTGCCCGCCGTCCCGCGGGACCAGGCCAGCCGCATCGTCGCACCATCTGCGGTACCCGTCTCCTCCCCCGCCCCCTCCTGTCAGTTCTCCCGCGCACCACCGGACACATCCGTTACGGGCTGACCGGCCCGCCGCGTTCACCCGGTACGCGAGTGCCCTCCGCCTGAGTGAGGGATCGGATTCCCAGAGAGTGACATGCGCAGGACAGTTGCGATCCTCATATTGTTAGGCTGTGCCGGCGCCGTGTCGGCGGCGGCCCAGGAACCGGTGACACCCGCCGACAGCGTCGCCGCCAGCCTGTCGCGCATCGCCGCGCGGCTGGACACCCTCGAGACAGGCGCCTGCCCTGCTGGCCCCGCCGTGGCGACTCCCCCCGGAAACGACTCGGTGTCGGTCACCCTCCGCCGACTGAACGATCGCCTCGAGCGTCTGATTGCGGCACGCTGCGGCCCGGTCGCTGCGGTGCCGGTCGATCAGGCGGACGAGCTGGCCGCGCTGCGTGCCGCGGCCGAGGCCGCCGCCGCTGGAGCCGGCCCGGCGGGGCAGCAGGACACCCTGCGGCAGGACACGGTGACGTTCGCGCCGCAGCGGCGGGGCAATCTCCTGAACCCCGAGATCAGCGCCACTGGCGACATCCGCTTCTTCCTTCAGGACCAGTCCCCGCAGCAGGACAACTTCGCCCTCGAGGGCGTGGAGGTGGCCCTCCAGGCGAACCTCGACCCATACTCGGCCGCCAAGATCATCATCGGGTTCGAGGGCGACGACGTCGGGATCGAGGAAGGCTACCTCTACTACAGCGGTCTGCCCGGCAAGCTCCGGGTGGACGCGGGCCTGTTCCGCCAGCCGCTCGGCGACCTCAACCGGTCGCATGTGCACGCCCTGCCCGAGACCGACTATCCGCTGGTCTACCAGCGCTACCTCGGCGAGGAGGGGCTCGCGGGAGCCGGCATCTCGCTCTACACCACCCTCCCGTTCGGCATCGCAGGAGGAACCCACGAAATCTGGGTCCAGGGAACGACCTCCGACGCGGAGGAACTCTATGCCGGCGGCACTCAGCCGACGCTGCTCGGGCGGTTGCTGAATTTCTGGCAGCTCTCACGCAGCACGTACATGCAGCTCGGCGTCACCGGCACCGGCGGGAACAACGCCGACGCCGACCTCGAAAGCCGCCTCCTCGGAGCCGATTTCCGGATCACCTGGCGGCCCCCCGAGACCGGGGGACGGAGGGAACTCACCTTTCGCGCCGAGGGGTATCGGCTCTGGTCCGACGAGGGAGGATTCGAGACCATCCGCTACGGCGGCTTCGCCGACCTCAGCTGGCGCGCCAGCAGGCGGTGGATCCTCGGGGTCCGGGGCGACTGGCTGGAGGCCGCCCGGGGCGCCTATGCCACCGAATGGGCCGCCATCCCGACCATCACCTGGTGGCAGAGCGAGTTCGTCTACCTGCGGCTGGAAGGCCGGCATGAGGACGGATCGAACCTGAGCGCGGCCAACCAACTCCGACTCCAGGCGGTCTTCGCCATGGGGCCGCACAAGCACGAGGCCTACTGATGTCGATCCTGATCCTCGCGGCCCTCCTGTTGCCGCCGGCGCCGCAGGCGCCGCCGCTCAAGGTGGTGACCAGTCTCACCACATATGCCGCCATCGCGCGCGAGATCGTGGGGGATCGCGCCACCGTCACCGCCATCGCGCAGGGTGACGAGAACCCGCACCACGTCCAGCCCAAACCCAGCTTCGTGGCCCTGCTCCGCGACGCCGACCTGTTCGTCACCACCGGCCTCGACCTCGAGCTGTGGGTGCCGCCGCTGCTCGAGCGGGCCGGCAACCGGAAGGTCTCACCCGGCGGAGCGGGGTACGTCACCGCCTACACCGGCGTGGCCCTGCTCGAAGTGCCAAGCTCCGTGGACCGGAGTCAGGGCGACGTGCATGCCGACGGCAACCCCCACCTGCACACTGATCCGGTCAACGCGATCATCATCTCGCGCAACATCCTGACCGGGCTGAGCCGCGTCGCGCCCGGTGACGCGGCCTACTTCACCCAGCGGCAGAAGGATTTCGAGCAGCGCGTCCTCGAGGCACTCATGGGGCGGGAGCTGGTGGCAATCCTCACCCCGGCCACCGCTTTCCAGCTGGCGTTCACGGACCAACTCCGCGGCTTCATCGAGAAGACCCAGCTGCACGGCGTCCCATTAAGCGACAAGCTCGGGGGATGGCTCAAGGCGGCGGAGGTGTTCCGGGGCCGGGAGATGGTCTGCTATCACAGGGAGACGGCGTACTTCGGGCATCGATTCGATATCAGCTGCGCCGCCTTCATCGAGCCCAAACCCGGCCTCCCGCCCACCCCCCGGCACGTGGAGAGCGTCATCGCACTGGTGAAAGAGCGCAAGATCCCCGTCGCCTTCGCGACGGTGTACTATGAACGTCGCCAGGTCGAGGCCGTGGCCGCGAAGACCGGGGCTCGCGCCGTGATCCTGCCGGAGCACACCGGGGGAGCCCCCGGCCTGGAGACCTACTTCAACCTGCTCGATGCGTGGGTCAACGGCATTGCAGCCGGATTCCGGGCAGGAGCCTCCTGATGCTGGACGCACTCACCGGCAGTCTCTGGTTCGCCCCGCTGGTCGCCTGTGTGGTCATCGTCCTGGTCCATGCCTACCTCGGCCTCCACGTGATCGCCCGGGAGGTCATCTTCGTCGACCTCTCCCTGGCGCAGATGGCCGCGCTCGGCTCGACCATCGCCATCCTCCTCGGGCTCGAACACGATGCTCCCCAGGCGATGGCGTACTCGCTCGGCTTCACGACCCTCGGCGCCGCGCTCTTCGCGGTGTCGCGGGGCCGCGGCAGCGGGCGCGTGCCGCAGGAGGCCATCATCGGCATCGTCTATGTCATCGCCTCCGCCGCGACACTGCTGGTGGCCGACAAGGCTCCGGGAGGTGGCGAGGCGGTGAAGGACATCCTGATCGGGAGTCTGCTCTGGGTCGGCTGGCTCGACGTCGGAAGGCTTGCGGTGGTGTCCGCGGGCGTGGGGCTCTTCCATTACGTCTTCCGGCGCCAGTTCTGCACCATCAGCCGGAAACCCGACCGGGCCGTGGCGGAGGGACTCAGGCTCCGTTTGTGGGACTTCTGGTTCTACCTGAGCTTCGGCGTGGTGATCACGATGTCGGTGCCGATCGTCGGGGTGCTGCTGGTCTTCTCCTTCCTCGTCGTGCCGGCGGCGATCGCCTACCAGTTCGCTACCGGGTGGCGGCCGCTGACCTTCATCGCCTGGGCGGCGGGCGCGCTGGCATCGGCAACGGGACTCGCGGTGTCGTTCCGCTACGACCTCCCCACCGGGCCGGTAATCGTCTGCGTGTTCGGCGTCCTGCTGATCGTCGCGATGACCCTTCGGCGCCGGCGGCTGGATATCGTGGCCTGACGGCGGCACTCCGTGGACTACTCCGGGATCTCCCCGTAGGAGATGACCGGGAGCCGCACCGCCATCAGCCCCGCGCGCGCCAGCGCCAGCTCGAGCATGATCGTGTCGCCCACCCCCAGCTCCCTGGCCAGCTCCGACAGCATGATGTGAATGCCGCCTGGTTGCATCGCCACCCGCCCTCCCGCCGGGATCTCGAGCTGCTCGAGCGGGTACATCATGGACGACACTCCCTCCCGGCGCACCCCGTGCATGCTGGCGTCCCCGACCTCTGGACCCGACAACCGGGTCAGGGTGTCAGGCGCGGGACCGTGATTGGTCAGCACGAGGTAGGCGCCGGCAAGCCCCGCGGTGGACGGGTAGGCCCATCCCCGCACCACGGAGACGCCGCCCGCTTCGGCCAGGGGACGCTCGCGCCCGCAGGCGACCAGGGCGATTGGCGCCAGTACCAGGAGCATCGGAACGCGTCGGGGCATCGTGAGGGACCGGAGGAGGTGCGGCGTATGATGGGCGGGGTCCGGCGGAGCCCGCAAG
>JAOUIC010000433.1 GCA_029884275.1 Gemmatimonadota bacterium
AGTTCGCCGTCCTGCGAGGTGCGAAACGACCGGAACAGCACCGGATAGGCGGCGGCTTCCAGGAAGCTGGTCTTTCCCTGCCCGTTGGGACCGAGGAGCACCAGGCCCGGCTCGGGAATTTCGAGCGTTCCATCGGCCAGGTTGCGGAAGCTCCGGACCGTCAGCCGCGTGAGTCGCACTACTGGACCGTCAGGACCCGGGTCGCGGTGTCACCCCGGTTGCCGAGACGGTCGGTGCCGAACACCCGCACCGTGATGATGGCCCCCGACTGCCCCGAGGTCGTGATCGGAATCCCGAACCGCACCGAGTCCCGCTGGCCGACGAAGGGGGGGAAGGTGCTGACCCCTCCCTCGGTCTCGAAGTACACCGTGTCCACGCCGTCGGGATCTCTGGTGTAACCGGTCACGATCACTCCCGGCCCGGCCGGCACAGTCGTGTCGGCAGTGGGCCGGTCGATCGTAGTGCGCGGCCCCTCGCCCGGTGGTCCGGGGTCTGGAAAGGTGAGCCGGTCCCGCTCGGTGCAGGATCCGGTAGCCAGCGTCAGAGCCGCTCCCACCACCCCCAGCGGCGCCCCGGGAACGCAGCGGAACCAGCTGGTTTTCATAGGGAGAAATCTACCGCTTCCGGGCCCCGAATTGCATGGCCCGGCGAGGCAGGATGGGGCGGGTTTCAGGGCTCCTCGGGAGCCGGTTCAGCGTCCCCGGAATGCCGCCCTTCGCTTCTCCAGGAAGGCCGCCATCCCCTCCCGCATGTCGGCGGTGGAGGAGAGCAGGCCGAAGTGGTTCGCCTCCAGCAGCAGCGCCTCCGGGGTGGGCATCTCGTAGCCCGCATCCACCGCTTCGAGCACCGCCGCCACCGCAAGTGGGCCCTGGTCGAGGATGGCTCGCAGCATCGTCTCGGCCTCGGCGCCCAATGCGGCGGCGGGGACCACACGATTGACCAGCCCGATCCGCCAGGCCTCGTGGGCGTCGATCATCTCCCCGGTCAGGAGCAGCTGGATGGCCCGCCCGCGTCCCACGAGCCGGGGCAGGCGTACGGTTGCGCCGTATCCGGGCCCGATGCCGAGCTTCACCTCCGGCTGGCCGAACTTGGCGGTCTCGCTCGCGATCCGGATGTGGCAGGCCATGGCGAGTTCACAGCCCCCGCCGAGGCAGAATCCGTTGATGGCCGCGATGACCGGCTTTCTCATTGCCTCGAAGCGGCGGAACACTGCCTGGCCGGCGAGGGAGCGGGCTTTGCCCTCGAGCGGGGTCTGGCTGGCCAGTTCGGAGATGTCGGCTCCAGCGACGAAGGCCTTGGGGCCGGCGCCGGTGAGGATGACGCCCCCGACGGCGGCGTCCGGCTCCAGGGCGGCGGCGGCCTCACCCAGCTCCCGGATGACCGTGGCATTGAGCGCGTTGAGCTTGTCGGGACGGTTTACCGTGATGGTCGCGATGCCGTCCTTGATGTCGAGCAGCAGGGTGGAGTAGGGCATGGAAGTCTTGGTGTCGAGGTGACAGCGAGGGCCTGTTGCAGCCCCCCTCGCGGAACGAACCTGCCTGACGCGGAATCTAAGCGCTTCGGGGCCCGCGGCGGGCTGCACTGAAGGCCATCATGCTCGCCAGGTGACCGCGCTGACCGGCGGCCACCGCCCAGCTACCTTTCACCCCGTGACCATCCCCCAATTTCACCAGATCGCCTGGCTGCCGGACCAGGCCGGCGTCCGCATTCTCGACCAGACCCTTCTCCCAAGGGAGGAGCGCCGGCTCGACGTCACCACCATCGAGCAGATGGCAGAGGCCATCCGGACCCTCAGGGTTCGGGGCGCGCCGCTGATCGGTATCGCGGCGGCGATGGGGTCCACGATCGCGGCGTCGAACGGGCTGGTGTCGTTCCTCGAGGCCTGCGACACCCTCGAAGCGACGCGCCCCACCGCGGTGAACCTGATGTGGGCCCTCCGGCGGATGCGGGAGCGGGCGAGACGGGCGGCCGGGGCAGGGCAGGAGCTGCGCGCCGCGGTCATCGCCGAGGCGGATGCCATCTGGACGGAGGACCGGACGCTGTGCGGGGCGATCGGACGGGCGGGGCTGCACCTCGTCACGGACGGCGCCACGGTGCTCACTCACTGCAACGCAGGCGCCCTCGCCACCGGAGGAATCGGGACGGCGCTGGCGCCGGTGTACCTAGCGCAGGCTGCGGGGCGGAAGGTCCGGGTGATTGCCGGCGAGACCAGGCCGCTCCTGCAGGGGAGCCGGCTCACCGCATGGGAGCTCACCCGGGCCGGTATCCCTGTCACAGTCATCACCGACAGCATGGCGGCGAGCCGGCTCCGGCAGGGTGACGTTTCCTGCGTCATCGTCGGCGCCGACCGGATCGCGGCCAACGGCGACGTGGCCAACAAGATCGGCACCTATGGCGTGGCGCTCGCGGCGCGGGAGCACGGGGTGCCGTTCTACGTCGCGGCGCCCTACAGTACCTTCGACGCTGCCACGATGCACGGCGCCGCGATCCCCATCGAAGAGCGCGCCCCAGGCGAGGTACGTGAATTCCACGGTCATCCCTCGGCGCCGGCGGATGTCCCGGTCTGGAACCCGGCGTTCGACATGACGCCGGCGGCGCTGATCGCCGGGTATGTCACCGATCGAGGGCTGCTCACAGCGAAGGAACTCGGTCGGCTGGGGTAACCAAGGGCGGGATCGAGGGTGGGGGAGGGCTCCCCGCGTTTTATTGCGCCGACTC
>JAOUIC010000434.1 GCA_029884275.1 Gemmatimonadota bacterium
CGCGGCCCGGGTGGAGGGAGCGGGCGGCCTGACCCGCTGGCGGCTCGGCGGTGACGTCCTGGCGAACGCCGATCACGCGACCGCCCGGGCGCACGGATGGGCGCGGCAATCGCTCTGGAGCGGCCGCCGCGCCGCCACGGTGGCGCTTCGTGCGGGAATCACCACCAGCGATCCGGCACCGCAACAGGCCTTCCGGATCGGGGGGCAGGGGACGGTGCGCGGCTTCGACTACGGCTCGGCGAGCGGCGAGGCGTTCTGGGCGGCACAGCTCGATGTGCCGCTCTGGCGCGGGTGGCTCCGGCCATCGCTGTTCGCCGACGCCGGGCAGGCGGGAGCATCGCCCGGGGCGCTGTTTTCTTCGGCGGCCCTCGTCGGTGGCGGCGTCGGGGTGGTCGCGCTCGGCGTCCTCCGCTTCGACTTCAGCTACCCGATTACCGGGGGCGGCGATGGTTTCCGGTTCGATATGACCGCGAGGGCCGTGCTGCCCTGGTAGGCCCTGCCGGTCTGGGCCGAGGGTTCTTCCCGCCGAATTCACGCGCGATGCCGGACTTTCGCGGGGCCATCCTCTCCCCCTAGGTTCCCGCCCATGTTGTTCCTTCCCCTCCCGCGCGGCGTGCGTCCCACGGCTCTGGCGGCGGTGGTGCCGCTCCTGATCGCGTGCGACGGTCGTGGCTCCAGGCTCATGGCATCCTGGGATGGCCCAGACGCGGGCGAGCTGAAGGCGCCTGCGGTGGCCTCCTGGTGTCCCGGGGCCCGGCGGCTCGAGATCGAGGCGATCAAGGGCGACGCCGGCGTCGCGCTGGTGATCTATCCCGTGAAGGCGCTTCGTCCGGGGCGCTATGAGGCGTTCGACCCGGGCCTGTACCCGATGCAACGTCCGGGATCGGCGGCGGCGCTCCGCTGGTTCAGCGAGCAGGAGGTGCAAGGCTATCAGAGCGATTCAGGGTCGGCCCAGGTGACCGAGGGCGAGGCAGGATACCAGGTGCGCTTCGGGTACCGGATGATCGCGGCCACCCTGCTCGACACGCTGCGGCTCGCCGGCGAGATCTCCGAGTTCGCTCCGGGCGCGTGCCCGGCGGGAAAGTCTCCGGATTCGACCGAGGCTGAGTAGCTTTCCGCCCATGACCTCGACCTACTACCGCAAGGGCTTCGGACTCAAGAGCGCGATTGAAGGCCAGCTCACGGCCGACTATTCAAGCGCCGTGGTGGACGCCTTCCGCGCCAACCAGTACCGGCTCACGGCCGGCCCGTTGTCGTTCCGGCTGGCCCGCGAGTTCGGGTTCTGCTATGGCGTGGACCGGGCGGTGGACTACGCCTACGAGACGCGTACGCGGTTCCCGGACAGGAAGCTCTTCCTGGTCGGGGAGATCATCCACAACCCGCACGTCAACGATCGCCTGCGCGGGATGGGCATCACCATCCTCGAGCGCGTCCCTGGCGGTGAGTTCGACTTCTCGGCGGTGACGTCAGAGGACGTCGTCCTGCTGCCGGCGTTCGGCGTGTCGGTGGCCGACTTCCAGCGCCTCCGGGCGACCGGCACGACCATGGTGGACACCACCTGCGGCTCGGTGCTGAATGTGTGGAAGCGAGTGGAGAGCTATGCCCGGGACGGCTTCACCGCGCTGATCCACGGCAAGGTGTACCACGAGGAGACCCGCGCCACCGCCTCGCAGGTGACCGGACACCCCGGTGGACGCTACCTGGTGGTGCTGGACATGGCCGAGACGCGGCTGGTCTGCGACGCGATCGAAGGGCGGAGCGATCCCGCGTCGCTCGCCACGCGGTTCGGGGGGGCGGCGTCGCCCGGGTTCGACTTTGCGCGGGATCTCGAGCGGATCGGCGTGGCCAACCAGACCACGATGCTGGCGGGCGAGTCGCTTGCCATCGCGCGGGAGGTGAGGGAGAGCATGGTCCGCCGCCACGGCGAAGCGAACATCGATGACCACTTCCGTTCGTTCGACACCATCTGCTCCGCCACGCAGGACCGGCAGGACGCGGTCCGCGAGCTGCTCCGGGATCCGCCCGACCTGATGATCGTGGTGGGCGGGTACAACTCCAGCAACACCACCCACCTCGCGGCGCTCTGCCGGGAGCACGGGGTGCGGACCTATCACATCGAAGATGCGGACGCGATCGAACTTCCGTCCGGCAGACTGCGGCACCAGCCGAAGGTGAAGGTCGCCGAGGAGTGCCTGGAGCCCGGATGGCTGAGCGGTGTAGCCAGCATTGGCGTCACGGCGGGCGCCTCCACCCCGAACAACAAGATCGGCGAGACCGTGATCCGCCTCTGCGCCGCGGCGGGTGTCGATCGGATCGACGGCCTGACAGAATAGCCCCACCTCAGCTCGCCTGATCGCCCTGCCTCTGGCGCGCCGGCCGGCCGCGGGCTACGTTAGCCGCCCCCTTCACCGGTCCGGGAGCCGATGGCGCTGGCGCATCGAAGGAACGACGCCTACGACGTGGTGCGCGCGGCGGTTCTGGCCATGCCATCCGTGATCACCAAGCGCATGTTCGGCGCCGACGCGTTCTTCACCGGCAACCGGATGTTCGCCTTCCTGTTCGACACCGCGATCGTGCTGAAGCTGCCCGAGTCGGAGCGTCAGGATGTCCTCGACACCCGCCAGGCCCGGCCGTTCCTGACCCCTGACCGGAGCACCTTCGGGCGCTGGGTGGAGGCCCCCATCCTCGGCAGCGAAGCCGCATCTCGCTCCATC
>JAOUIC010000435.1 GCA_029884275.1 Gemmatimonadota bacterium
CGCGCCGTTCCGGTGCCCTCGGGTCCGCGGCGGACATGTCGCGGGCGTCCTCGGGCGGCGCGCCGGTGGCGGCGGTGAGGATGCGGCCCAGCGCCCGGCCGTCACAGGAGATATGCACCCGCGCCGTGGCCCGCAGCATGAGGAGCTCTTCCGTTCCCACCAGGTCGCGGCGCCGGACGAACACACCCCCGGGCCGGTCGAGGGAGCCCGAGTCGCCGACGGCGTACACCGCCGCCGTGATCCGGTCCCCGAGATCCTGGAGGTAGGTGGGAGGATGCGCGTCGAGGATGACGAGGTCGACCGTCATCCCGCGGCGGCGCCAGAAGCGGTGCGCCGCGAGAAGCTGGCGCAGCGTCGGCAGGCCGAGCGCCGAGTCGATCGTGGCCAGCAGGATGGGCCAGTCACCGCTGACACCGGCGCTCCAGAGCAGCGGCTGGGAGCCACGATTGCGGCGCAGGTCGGCCTGTGGCGCGCGGAGCGCCGGATTGCCATAGAAGAGGTGGCCGGCGAGTTCCTGAAACACCGCGGCGTCCCCCGGCGTGAGGCCGAGTTCGCGCAGCTCGATCTGGCTCGAGGTCCAGGCGAGATCGAGCGCCCGCTGGGCGGTATGGGGATCGTGGTAGCGGTCCGCCAGCTCGAATGCCCGGTCCCGGCTGGTCGCGACCAGCGTGGTGAAGGCGGCAGACGCCGATTGCCCGGGCGCCAGGCTGATCCGCGTGCGCAGCGCGAAGACCGGATCGAGCACCGCGCCGGTGGTTCCGGAGAGGGGGCCGTCGGCCTCGAGCGCGACCGGATCCCGGGTCGAGCGCCCGCGCCCGAGGAAGCGGGCCCGATCGGTCTCGCAGGTGACGCTGCCCACGCTCTCCGTGCCGGATGCCACCACATGCGCGCACCAGAGCCGCTGCTCCTTCGCCGAGCGCGGGCGCCGGGTGGCGGTGATCGCGTCGCACCAGGCGTGCCACTCGGTTTCGACGAACAGATTCCCGAAGGCGGGGTGCGCGCGATCGGCGTCCGGCTGGTCCAGCACGATCTCGCCGTAGCTGGTGATCTCGATCTCGCGCGCGGTGTCGCCGGAGTTGGTCACCGTGATGCGCCGCACTTCGGCCGAGTCTTCCGGGACGACCGCGATCTCGGTGCGGGTCTCGATGTCACCATCGGCGCGATGGAAGGTGACCCGGTCGGTCGCCAGGTAGGCGCGGTACCAGTCCGCCGGCGCGCATACCGGCTGGTGGGCCGCCGACCAGACCCGCCCGGTGGAGAGGTCCTTGACGTAGCAGAACTGCCCGGTGGCGTCACGGGTCCCATCGGCCCGCCAGCGGTTGACCGCCAGGGTCTCGTAGCGGCTGTATCCTGCGCCGCAGTGGCTGAGCATGACGGTATACGGCTGGTGCCCCAGAATCGCCACGTGCGGCGTGGGCGTGTCCGGCGTGTCGATCTCGCGCACCGCCGGTCGCTCGACCTCCGTTTCGGGCAGCGTGTCGTCCCGCCGGGCTCCCTGGGGTTCCTGCAGCACCAGCCGGCGGGGGATCCGCTCGTGCAGCAGCAGTTCCGCCGAGCGTACCACGGGATCGTCGTGGAACCGGTGCTGCCACAGCTGACCGGTCAGCGCGTTGGTCAGTGCGACCAGGCTCATCCCCACGTGGTGGGCCATGTAGGCCCCGACCACGGCGTACTGCCGGTCGGGATCGGGCCGGATGTAGTCGATGGCGTCGCGGAAGCCATAGGGGCCGAGCGCACCCTTCGCCTCCAGGCGGGTGAGGTTGGCCAGCGCCCTCCCGGGGTCGACCATGATCGCGAGGATCGACGCATAGGGGGCCACGACCAGCTCCCGACCCAGGCCGCGCTTCAGCGCGAGACCGGGAACACCGAACGGGCGATACTGATAGGTCTGGTGCCGGTCGCGGACGTTGTAGGCGCTCTCGCTCAGTCCCCACGGCACCGCGCGCTCGGCGCCGTAGGCCATCTGCCGCTCGAGCGCGCCATGGTAGGTCTGCGCGAGGACGGTGAAGGGGAAGGACCGCATCACCAGCACCGGCATCAGGTACTCGAACATGCTGCCGCTCCAGGACACCAGCGCCGGCGCCCCGGCCGCGTAGGTCAGCGTCCGGCCCAGCCGGAACCAGTGCTCCGCCGGCACGTCGTTCTTGGCGATGGCGACGAAACTCGCCAGGCGCGCCTCCGAGGCGAGGAGGTCGTAGTACGAGTTGTCGAGCGCGTGGGTGCTCTGCTGGTAGCCGATCGAAAACAGCTTCCGCTCGGCGTCGAACAGGAAACTGAAGTCCATCTCCATCGCGTAGCCGTGGGCGCGCTCGGCGATGGCCTCGAGGCGGGCCGCGAACTGCGCCCCCTCCGCCGGCGGGGCGCTGTGCGCGGCGATGAACCTGAGGCTCCAGTCGATCCACTCGGTCGCCGGCCCCTTCGCCTCGGCCGTGAGCGCGGTGGCGCCGAGCTCCTCCTCTGCCTGGCGCAGTCTCGCCGAGATCCCCGCCAGGGCGCGGACCGATGCCGCTTCGTGCTGCGACGCCAGCATCGCCGCATGGGCGGCGCCGAGGGATTTGAGGGCGGCCCCCGCGGTGGGGAGCGCCAGGAGTCGTTCTTCCGCGAGTGCCAGCGCGGTGTCGAGCGCCGCCCAGATGCGCGCGTCGGTCAGCGGCTGGTACAGCATCCCGAGACAGGCCTGCCTGAGTGCGATCAGGTGCCCGGCGAGGTTTC
>JAOUIC010000436.1 GCA_029884275.1 Gemmatimonadota bacterium
GTCGGCGTGGCCATCGACACGGTGGAGGACCTTCACGACCTGTTCCGCGAGATCCCGCTCGACAAGGTCTCAACTTCGATGACCATCAATGCCACGGCGGCGATTCTGCTCGCGATGTACGTGGTGGTGGGCGAAGAGCGGGGGGTGCCCCGGCGCAAACTCCAGGGCACAGTGCAGAACGACATCCTCAAGGAGTACATCGCCCGCGGCACGTATATCTACCCTGCGGGGCCGTCGCTCAGGCTGGTCACCGACCTGTTTCGGTTCGTGGCGGACGAGGGGATGAACTTCAACCCCATTTCGATCAGCGGCTATCACATGCGCGAGGCCGGCTCGACCGCCGCGCAGGAAGTCGGTTTCACGCTGGCGAACGCGCTGGAGTACGTCCGCCATGCCGTCCTGGCCGGCCTCGATCTTGCCCGGTTCGGCCCGAGGCTCTCCTTCTTCTTCGCGGCCCACAACGACCTCTTCGAGGAAGCGGCCAAGTTCCGCGCGGCCCGCCGCCTCTGGGCCCGGCTCGCGCGGGACCGGTTCGCTGCCGACGACCAGACCTGCCGGCTCAGGTTTCACACCCAGACGGGGGGAGTCACCCTGCAGGCGCAGCAGCCGCTGAACAACGTGGTGCGGGTGACGGTGCAGGCGCTCGCCGCCACGCTCGGCGGGACCCAGTCGCTCCATACCAACGCCTTCGACGAGGCCATCGCCCTCCCGACCGCCGAATCTGCCACCCTCGCGCTGCGCACCCAGCAGATTCTGGCCCACGAGAGCGGGCTGTCGAACCAGGTGGACCCTCTGGCTGGCAGCTGGTACGTGGAAGCACTCACCGACCGGATCGAGGGTGAGGCCCGGGCGATCATCGAAGAAGTCGATCGGCTCGGCGGCGCGGCTGCGGCGGTCGAGCGGGGGTTCTTCCAGGAGGCCATCGCACGGAGCGCCTACCAACTGCAGGTGGCCCAGGAGCGCGGCGAACGCGTCGTGGTCGGAGTCAACCGTTTCACCGACGACTCAGTGGTGCCGCCCATCCCCCGACCCGACTATTCGGCGCTCGGAGTGCGGCAGCAGGCGCGGCTACGGGAGGTGAAAGCCCGGCGCGATTCGAGCGCCGTCGCGGCCGCCCTCAGCGAGGTCGAACGGGACGCGGCATCAGCCGCGCCGCTGATGCCCTCCACCATTCAGGCGGTAGCGGCCAGAGCCACCCTGGGCGAGATCAGCGATGCCTTCCGCCGGGTCTGGGGGAGCTATCAGCCCCACCCCTGAGGGGCATCGTCCCGCCAGGTTGAATCGGCCGCCCTCCGTCGCTAAGATATTGTCCCTGTTTCTTTTAGCCGGTCATCGCCACGGCGGCTGATGCCCGGCAGGATCTGGTCTGCATGCGCTGGGACACCTGAACTGATGCCAACGTACGAGTACCGCTGCCCGGCCGGGCACGATTTCGAACTGTTCCAGAAGATGTCCGACAAGCCCAGGGCGAAGTGTCCGTCCTGCGGCAAGTCGGCGGCCCGGCTCATTTCGGGCGGGGCGGCGCTGGTGTTCAAGGGGAGCGGCTTCTACATCACCGACTACGGCAAGGACGGCAAGGGCCCACGGAAGGACCCCTCCAAGGCGGAACCGCCGGCCAAGGTGGAGTCCAAGGCCGAGGCCAAGAGTGAGGCAAGCCCGGGCAAGACGGAGCCCGCCCCCACCACCGCCAAGCCGGAGCCCAAGGGCCACGGCAAGAAGGCGAAGTGAGCGACCTGATCCGCGCCGAACTGGCGCGCGTCGCGGCCGCCCTCGGCGCCGACGGGGCGGCTTTCGTGCTCGAACGCCCCCGTGACACCGGGCACGGGGATCTCAGCACCAACCTCGCCATGGCGCTCGCCAAGCCGCTCAGGGCCAGCCCGCGGAAGCTCGCCGAGCAGGTCGTGGGGATGCTGGCGATCCCGACTGACGTCGTCTCCCGCATCGAGATCGCCGGCCCCGGCTTCATCAATTTCTGGCTGGCCGAGGATGCGCTGGCCTCGCTGCTGGCGCGGATCATCGTCGCTGGCCCCGCCTATGGACGGGACGATTTCGGCTCCGGACACCGGATTAACGTGGAGTTCGTTTCGGCCAACCCGACCGGGCCGCTGCACGTTGGACACGGGCGCGGCGCCGCGATCGGCGACGCTATCGCGGCGCTGCTCGAGCAGACCGGCCATGAGGTGACCCGGGAGTTCTATCTCAACGACGCCGGTGTGCAGATCGAGCGCGTGATCGAGAGCCTCTGGGCTCGGATCAGGCAGGAACTCGGGCGTTCGGCCGAGATCCCCGAGGGGGGGTATCATGGCCTCTATCTCGTCGAGCTGGCAAAGGAGCTGCTTCAGGAGCAGCCGGACCTGGCCCGGGCGACGGACGCGGAAGGCCTGAGGCGCTGCCGGATCGCACCCGCCAGAATCCGGCAGGAGCAGGAGGATCTGCTCGCCGAGCTGAGGATTCACTACGATGTCTGGACCTCCGAGGGTGCCGTGCGCGAGGCCGGCGGGGTGGAGAAGGCGCTGGCGCTGCTCGCCGGGCGAGGCCTGACCTACGAGCAGGACGGCGCGCTGTTCCTGCGCACCTCCGATTTCGGGGACGACAAAGACCGGGTGCTTCGCAAGCGGGACGGCAGCATGACCTACTTCCTGCCCGACATCGCCTATCACATCGACAAGCACGAGCGCGGTTTCGAGCGGGCTATCGATCTCTGG
>JAOUIC010000437.1 GCA_029884275.1 Gemmatimonadota bacterium
TGCCAAGGCTCAGACCCGTTTCGGTCATGCGTCCCCCGGCGGCCGCCGAGAGCGCCAGCGCGATGCCGAAATCCGCCACCATGGGGCGGCCGTCGTGCAGCAGGATGTTCTCCGGCTTGATGTCGCGGTGGATGACGCCGTGGCGGTGGGCGTAGTCCAGCGCGTCGGCCACCTCACAGGCGATCCTCACCGCCTCGTCAATGCCGAACTGCTTCTCGCGGTCGAGCTTGCCGCGGAGCGTCTCGCCGTCGATGAACGGCATCACGTAGAACAGGAATCCGTCGGCGGTGCCCGAGTCGAACAGCGGCAGGATGTGGGGGTGCTGGAGTGCCGCGGTGGTGGTGATCTCCTGCACGAACCGGTCGGCGCCCAGCACGGCAGCGAGCTCCGGCTTCAGCACCTTGAGCGCGACCTTTCGCTTGTGCTTGAGGTCTTCGGCCAGGTACACCGTGGCCATGCCGCCCTGCCCCAGTTCCCGCTCGATGCGGTAGCGATCGGAAAGGCTTGCCCTGAGGCGCTCGAGGGTCACTGGGCGATCTCCGAAGCGTGATGCGCCGAAGGGCTTGCCCCGAGCGCAGTCGAGGGGGCGGCGGCCAGCCTGGTCGCTGCGTCGGTCACGGGGCTCCTTCGTTCTCGAGTTCACGCGGCAGGTTCTCGATCACCGTCAGCGCGAGGTTGCCGCTGATCGCCGACCGCTGGCGGATCATGATGAAGGCCTGATCGTCCGGCGAGACGTCCCAGGTCCCGATGCCGGTCAGATACGCGAATGTCGAGAAGAGCGCCCGGCGCCCGCTGACCGCGAATGCCGCGCCGGGTTGCACGGTTGCGGCCACCATGCTGTCCTGGTCGCTTAGATAGAACAGCTCCCGCCCCGAGTGCGACCAGCGTGGATACGTGCCCCCGCTGGCGGAGACCTGCCATCGGGCGCCGCTGGTTTCGGGGAACGGACGGACGTACACATCGAGGCGGCCCGACTCATTGGAGACATATGCCAGCCACCGACCGTCGGGGGAGAGGGAAGGGACGACTTCATCTGCCGCCGTCGCCACCAGCGGGATTGAAGTCGTGTCGGCGCCGCCGAGGCGACGGGCGAGGATGTCCCGCGGCACCGTCCGGTAGATGAGCCACCGCCCGTCACGGGTGATGAACCCCTCCGAGACGGTGCGCTCAATCGTGCCGCCGACCAGGAGTGCCGCTGGGGCGCTTCCATCGGCCCGCTGGCTGTAGAGCTCCTCCCGCCCGGGCCGGTTGGAGGTGAAGACAACGGTGCGCCCATCGGGACTCCAGGCCGGGCGATAGTTGAGGGCGCCCTCCAGGGTCAGCTTGGCGGACGGCCCCTCGGGGAGCTGCTTGATCCAGATCTGCTGCCCCGTCCCATGGATCAGGCTCACGGCCAGCGAACGGCCATTGGGCGAGAGCGCCAAGGTCCTGAAGTCGCCGGTCCAGTCCGCGACGAGCGGCGCCGCCCGGCCGTCCCGGGAGACGCTCACGAGCTCGGCTGGTGCGTCCGCCGAGCCGCCGGGTATGAACATGACGGTCCCGGTAGCCGAGACGGCGAGGTCGGCGGCGAAGAATGCCTTCACGCCGACCTCGTCCGCCACCTGCTCCGCCTGGCCGGTGATCGCCAGGCGATCCAGGTCGACGGGGGCGACGAGCAGCCGGCCGTCGGTGGTCAGGTAGAGCAGGCGCCCCGGGTGCAGGTACCTCGCGGTGACCGCCTGCAGCAGGACGCGGTGCGCCTTCGCCCCGGCATTCCAGACCGCCACCGCCAGGCCGTCATCGGCGTCGCGGTACTGAACCGTGAACAGCACACCCCGATTGCCCGGCAGGGCGGCGGGCCAGATGTGGTCCGCCTCGCCGCCCGCGGTGTCCACCACGGTGATCTGCTCCACCGGCCCGCCAGTCCCCGGAATCCGCTTGAGTCCGACTGTGCCACCAAAGGTGAGGCCATCGTAGTACAGGAACCCGTCATCCGCCCAGGTGACGCCGTCGAGGCCGATGCCGGAATCCGCCAGCGTCACGGTCGGCGCGCCGTCGAGGGACGCGACCCGGAGCGCCGCCGGCGCTTCGTCGGCCATGAACGCGACCTTCGAGCCATCCGGGGAGACCGCAGGATTGAGCGCCCGCTGCGTCCCCGGCAGCGGCTGGGCGTGCAGCGAGCGTCGGGGTCGGTGCCAGAGACGCTGCCCGGGGCCGACGTAGATCAGTTGCGTGCCATCCGCCGAGAGTGCGATCCGGGATCCGCGCATGTTGCCGAGCTGCTCGCCCGGCGGGAGACTGAGCTCGTAGCGGAGCAACGGCACCTCCGGGATCGGGCGGAGCCAGCCCCAGGCGGCGAGGGCCGCGAGGACGGCGATCACGACCAGGGCGGCGCGGGGCCCCTGCAGGGGCCGCATGGATGCGGCCCCACCCGGCCCCTGCGCCGCCCGCGTCACCGTGATCCGGGAGGCGTAACCCGGATCCCCCAGCGCCGTGCCGAATTCCGCCGCCGACTGGAACCGGTCGGCTGGCAGCTTCTCCAGCGCCCGCTGTACCGCCGCCTCGACGTGCGTGGGGATGGTGTGACGCTGCAGCTGCAGCGAGCGCGGCGCCTCGGTCATCACCCGCGCGACGATCGCCTGCGCGGTGGGACCCATGAAGGGCGGCTCTCCCGCCAGCATTTCGTAGGTCACACAGCCCAGCGCGTAGATGTCGCTCTTCGGGG
>JAOUIC010000438.1 GCA_029884275.1 Gemmatimonadota bacterium
CCCGCTGCCCTGGCGTCCGGCACTCGGCCCGGCAGCGCCCGTTCCTTGCGGCTGAGTTCCTGCATCAGCTGCTCGGCGGAGAGCGGCGGCGCAAAGTAGTATCCCTGCGCGTAGTCGCAGCCCAGCTCCATGAGGGCGGTGCACTGGGCCGCCCGTTCGACCCCCTCGGCCACCGTGGTCAGTCCCAGCGCTGCCCCGAGACCGAGAATCGCCCGCGTGAGCGCGACACGATTGACGCCGCCGTCGAGTTCCTCCACGAACGGCCGGGCCACTTTCAGGATGTCGATCGGGAAGCGCTGCAGGTAGCTGAGTGACGAATAGCCGGTGCCGAAGTCGTCGATGGCCAGACGGACGCCGAGCATCTTGAGCTCCGTGAGCCGGCTCTGGATGTCGCCCTCATACTGCATCAAGACGCTCTCGGTGATTTCCAGCACCACGAGTGACGGATCCACGCCAGACTCGGCGATGGCCTGGCGGGTCTCCTCCACGACGTCGAGATCCTGAAGCTGCCGGGCGGAGATGTTGATGGCGATGGTCAGCGGTCCCGCCCCCGGCCGACTGGCCTGCCACTCGCGGGCCTGGCGGCACGCCCCTCGCAGCACCCAACGGCCGAGCGGAACGATCAGCCCGGTCTCCTCGGCCAGGGGGATGAAGTGATTCGGCAGCAGCAGACCGAGTCCCGGATGGTCCCAGCGAACCAGGGCTTCCACTCCCTCGATCCGCCCGTTCCGGAGCGAGTACATCGGCTGGAACGCCAGTTCCAGTCCGCCGTGACTGATCGCATGACGAAGCGCCGCTTCCATCTCGAGCCGGCGCCTGACGTCCAGAGTCATCTCCGGGAGAAACGCCGCGGAACGTCCCTTGCCGCGCCGCTTGGCGGAGTACATCGCCGTGTCCGCGTCACGCAGCAGGTCATCGGCGGAATGCTCCGGCGTGGCGGAGGCGACACCGATGCTGACCGTCACCCCCACTTCTCCCCCTTCCAGCTGATACGGCCGGTTGAGGGCCGTCTGGAAGCGGTTCACCGCGATCTCCACGGCGGCTGAATCGACCGCGTCCTCGATCAGCACCGCGAACTCGTCGCCGCCGAGCCGCGCCAGGGTGTCGCCGGCGCGGGCGCAACTGCGCAACCGCTCCGCCGTGGTGATCAGCAGTCGGTCCCCCTCCGCGTGTCCCAGGCTGTCATTCACCTTCTTGAAGTCGTCCAGGTCGAGGAACAACACGCTCAGGTTCTGCCGGTGCCGCCGCGCCAGCGGCAGCGCGTGGCGCACCCGGTCGAGGAACAGCGCCCGGTTGGCCAGCCCGGTCAGCGGGTCATGGAAGGCCTGACGGGTGAGCTCCTGCTCGAGACTCTTCCGCTCGCTCACGTCGCGGACATTGAGCACCAGCCCGCGGACGGTGGGGTCCGCCGTGAGGTCGGTGGCCAGCAGCTCCGCGTGCCGCGTGGAGCCGTCGGGCAGCCGGAAGCGGCACTCGATCGGCGTGCTGACATCCGTGGTGCCCGCCACGGCGCCGAGAAATCCGGCGAGCCGCTCGCGGTCCTCGGCCGGCACCAGATCGGCGAGCGCGCCGCCGACCAGCCCCTCCGGATCGCACCGCAGCACCCGGGCCGCGGAGGGACTTGCGAACCGGAGTTCACCACGCGGACCGACCACCAGAATCAGGTCGGACGAGTGCTGCACCAGGGAGCGGAACCGGGCCTCGGCCACCGCCTCGGCCTGGAGCCGCACGTTCTGTCGGACCGAAAGCACCTGCCGGGCGACCACCAGAACCGTGATCAGCACCGCCCCGATGGCGATCCCGCTGGCCGGGTCCTGCCAGGGGCGGAGCGTCGCGGCCAGCAGCAGGAGGTAGGTCGACGCGATCGCGAAGTAGGGAAGCGGGCTGACCTGCCGCTCCTGGGCCGGCGCTCCGGGCTCGGGAAGGAGCTCGCCGACAGGATGCCGCGAATAGGTCTCGGCCCCCGCGACACCACAGAGATAGGAGACCAGGTAGAGCCCGTCGGACCAGTTGGCGGTCCGCATCTCGAGTTCGATGAGCACCAGCCCGAAGACCAGGTCGGCGACCATCGCGATCAGCACGCCGCCGACCAGGAGCCGAAACGCGGTCCGGTTGCGGTCCAGCACGCCCTGGAGCGCGAGCGCCGTGATCGCGAACAGGATGAGCAGGCCGGTGAGCGGATAGGCGAAGCCGAGAACGGCCGTGACCAGCGGGTCGCTTTCGGCCGACGCCGTGGGGCGGACGGTGAAGTACCAGATGGCCACGGCGCCACCGACCAGCACGATGGCGCCGTCGAGTCTCTGCTTCCACCTCTCGATCCGGGTCAGACGGACCGTGGGGAACGACAGCAGCGCGGCCATGACCAGTCCGCTGGAGGCGAGGTAGAAGACATCCGCCCAGGAGACGACCGGACTGTCGTGGAAGCTGTACCAGAGGGAGACCAGGTTGCCGATCAGCGTGGCCAGGTAGGCCCAGATGAAGAGCGACAGCGCCTTCCGGACCTTGGCCGGGAGAAGCATCTGGCGGGCGGCACCGAACGTCGCCGCCGCCGCCAGCAGGTTGAGTGGGATGAAGCCGACATTGCTGATCAGGTCGCGCTGAGCCGGGCTTCCGAGGCCGCTCCGTTCCCAGAACAGGTAGAGAACGGTATACAGCGCCGTGAGGAGCGTCAGCGGCCCGGCGGGCAGCGAGCGCGCG
>JAOUIC010000439.1 GCA_029884275.1 Gemmatimonadota bacterium
GACTTCAACCGGGCCCGCAATCCGTTCTGCGCCTACAGCACGGTGTTCCCATGCCCCGCGCCCTGGCCCGGGAACCGGCTGAGCGTTCCGATCCCGGCGGGGGAGCGGTACCCCGCGACCCAGGAGGCCCGGTAGCGTGCTGCCCCTCCTGCTGGGCCTGCTGACGGCCGGGAGCGATTCGGTGACAGGGCCATGGCGGGCCAGCCTGGACCTCGCCGGGGGCGAGCTCCGCTTCTCGATTGTGATCGAGGCGGAGAAGGCGCGGCTTTGCAACGGGCCTTCCTGCGAGGAGTTCTCCGGCCTCCGCTGGAAGGGCGACAGCCTGGTGCTCGAGCTGGCGGACTATGCCGCGGCCGTCACCGCGGTCCGGCAGGGTGATTCGCTGCTCGGCTACTACCGGAACCTGGGTCGGCGGGGCCCGCGGACCATTCCGTTCCGCGCCGCGCGGGGCGCGTGGCTGATGCGGAGCCAGGCTCCGGCGGTGCTGGGACGGTGGGATGCCTGGTTCGAGTCGGGATTCTCCTCCAGTCCCAGGGTGCTCGAGTTCCGCGCCTCGGCGGACGGCGTCACCGGAGCGGTGATCTCGAATTCGGGCGATGCCGGGCTCTTCTGGGGCGAGGCGGCGGGCGACAGCGTCGCCATCGCCCACTTCGATGGCTCGTTCGTCTACTTCCTGACCGGCAGGCTGGAGGGAGACACGCTCCGGGGGGAGTTCCACGCGGGGCTCCGCTCGCGCACGCCCTTCGTCGCCACCCGCTCCAGCGGCAAGCCCCACCTGACGCCGCCGACCGCCGTCACCAGTGCCGACACCACGCCGTTCAGTTTCAGCTTCCCCGATCTCGAGGGGCGGACGGTCAGTTCGACCGACCAGCGCTTCGCCGGGAAGGTGCTGGTGGTCGATATCTTCGGCACCTGGTGTCCGACCTGCCACGATGCGGCGCCGACCCTGGTCCAGCTGTACCGCGACTTCCGCCGCCGCGGGCTCGAGGTGGTCGGCGTGGCGTTCGAGGCGACGGGCGACACCGCCCATGACGCCGGGCTAGTGCGGCGGTATCGCCAGAAGCACGGCATCGATTTCCCCCTCCTGCTCGGCGGGATCAGCGAGCAGGAGGTGGTGAGTGCCGCCCTGCCTCAGCTCGTCGGATTCACCGCGTTCCCGACCACGATCTTCATCGGCAGGGACGGAAGGGTGCGCCGGATTCACGCGGGATTCTATGGCCCGGCGACGGGCAAGCAGCATGGAGCGCTGGTCGCCGAGTTCAGGGGCGCGGTGGAGGCCCTGCTGGCGGAGTCAGGGACGCAGGCGGACTGAGACTCCGGTGGCCTCCCGGTCGACCTTGAGCCCGATCCACTCCCCCCGGATGGCGTGACCGGGCACGCCGCAGAGCATCCAGTACCAGCCGGCAGGGTCGGCGATGAAGGTGGTGAGGTCACGCTGGCCGGGCGCGAGTCCCGAGGTGACTGCGCGGCTCATGGCGTTGTCGATCGCCGGCCGGCCGCCCTCCGGCGGGATCTTCTCCCGCTCCGCCATGACCACGAGGCTGTGGCGCAGGGTCGAGTCGCGGTTCGCCCATTCCCACTTCACCGTCCACCCGAAGGGAACCACCAGTTGCGCCGAGCCGTGGTGATGGCCGTTCAGGGTGGCGGCCGTGTCTCCGGCTGCCTCGAGACGCAGTTCGACCACGCGGGCAGCGGCATCCGCCGTCGCCCAGGCCGGCAGCCCCGTCTCCTGGGCCTCCGCCGACGCGGCCAGCACGAGCCAGGCCGCTCCCGCCGGCAGGAGGCGTTTCCACGATCGCATCACGAATCGCTCCCGAGTCATCTGTTGACGCGCCTTCCGGTATGGCCGTAATGTATGCGGTCCTCCCGACCCGTCCCATCCACGGAGCATGACATGGCCGGTCTCCTCGACCGAGAGCGCATCGTTGCCCGCCCCGGCTTCAACCGCTGGCTGGTGCCCCCCGCGGGACTCGCGATCCACCTCTCGATCGGATCGGCGTACGGCTTCAGCGTGTTCTGGCTGCCGCTGAACCGGGCCATCGGGATCACCGCGCCCACGCCCTGTCCCGCGGAGTTCGGCTTCCTCCAGACGCTCTTCGCCTCGGGCTGCGACTGGAAGGTCAGCTGGCTCAACATCATGTACCAGCTGTTCTTTGTCTTCCTCGGCCTCTCGGCAGCGGTGTTCGGCGGCTGGCTCGAGCGGGCCGGCCCGCGCAAGGCCGGGGTGGCGGCGGCGTTCTGCTGGGGCGGCGGCCTGATGATCTCCGCCCTGGGGATCTACCTCCACCAGATCATCCTCCTCTGGCTCGGTGCGGGGGTGATCGGCGGTGCCGGGCTCGGATTGGGGTACATCTCGCCAGTGTCGACCCTCATCAAGTGGTTCCCTGACCGGCGCGGCATGGCGACCGGCATGGCGATCATGGGGTTCGGCGGCGGGGCGATGATCGGCGCGCCGCTGGCCGACATGCTGATGCGGCATTTCGCCACCCCGACCTCGGTGGGCGCGTGGGAGACGTTCACGGCGCTTGGCGCGATCTACTTCGTCGCGATGCTGGCCGGCGCGTTCGCCTACCGCGTCCCGCCACCCAACTGGCGGCCGGCCGGCTGGGCCCCCAAGGCCAGCTCCAGCGGGATGATCACCCATCGCAATGTCCACCTCAGGGAAGCCTGGCGCACGCCGCA
>JAOUIC010000440.1 GCA_029884275.1 Gemmatimonadota bacterium
GCTCCACGCGCACCCCAATTGCGGCTCGCGCGAGATCTACAAGGGCATCCTCGACGGCCGCTCGCACGGGGTCTTCAACGGGAAGATCTACGTTACGCCGATCGCGCAGAAGACCGACGCCAAGCAGACCAACCGGGCGATCCTGCTGTCCGATCAGGCCCGGATCGACACCAAGCCGCAGCTGGAGATCTTCGCCGACGACGTGAAGTGCACCCACGGCGCCACCGTCGGCAGCATCGATCCTCACGCGATCTTCTACTGCCGGAGCCGCGGCATCCCCGAGGCGCAGGCCCGCAAGGTCCTGACCTACGCCTTCGCCGCCGAGGTGCTGGAGCTGATGCCGTGGGCCGACGTGCGGACCCGGCTGGAGGCGGAGGTCATGCGGCGTCTCCACGTGCAGGTGGAGGGATGACCTCGACCGGCAGCGCCGGGACGACGGCCGGGGTTGCGGAGGACGGGCTGGACGTGAGCCGGGTCCGCCGCGACTTCCCGTTCCTGCGCGCCCGGATCAACGACCATCCGGTGGTGTACCTCGACAGCGCCGCGACCGCCCAGCGGCCGCGCGCCGTGGTCGAGGCGGAATCGGATTTCGCCCTGCTCGAGTACGCCAACGTCCACCGCGGGGTCCACACCCTGAGCCAGCGGGCCACGGCGCGCTACGACCAGGCCCGCGAGCGGGTGCGCCGGTTCGTCGGCGCCGCCGCCGCGTCGGAGGTCGTCTTCACCGCCGGAACGACCGCGGCGATCAACCTGGTTGCCAGGAGCCACGCCCGCCCCCTCCTCCGGCCGGGCGACGAGATCCTGCTGACCGAGATGGAGCATCACTCGAACATCGTTCCCTGGCAGATTGTGGCCCAGGAAGCCGGGGCGGTGATCCGCGTCATCCCCGTCACCGACGCCGGTGAGCTCGACCTCGACCAGGCCGCACACCTGATCGGATCCCGGACCCGCGTCGTGGCGGTGGCCCACGTGTCGAATGTGCTCGGGACGGTCAACCCGATACCGGTGATTGCCGAGCTGGCTCACTCGGTCGGCGCGGTCCTGCTGGTGGACGGAGCCCAGGCGGTCCCGCATCGCCGGGTGGACGTGCAGGCGCTGGGGTGTGACTTTTACGCCGCCTCGGCGCACAAGATGTACGGCCCGAACGGGATCGGTTTCCTGTGGGGCCGGCGCGAGCTGCTCGAGGCGATGCCACCCTGGCAGGGTGGTGGCGGCATGATCGAGGTCGTCTCCTTCGACCAGACCACCTTCGCTCCGCCCCCCGCCCGGTTCGAGGCCGGCACGCCGCCGATCACCCAGGCGATTGGACTCGCCGCTGCCGTCGAGTACCTGGAAGCGCTGGGCTGGGAAGCGATCGAGCGGCACGAGGCAACCCTCCTCGCCGAGGCGACGAGGCGACTGGCGGAGATTCCCGGGGTCCGGCTCATCGGCAACTCGGCGGATCGCGTGGGAGTGGTGTCGTTCGTGGTCGACGGCATCCACCCGCACGACGTGGGAACGGTGCTGGACCTCGGAGGGGTCGCGGTCCGCGCGAGTCATCACTGCGCCCAGCCGCTCATGCGGCGCTTCGGGGTGACCGGGACGGTTCGCGCATCCTTCGGGGTGTACAACACGCTCGAGGAACTCGACGCGCTGGTTGCGGGGCTGCACGAGGCCCGGAGAGTGTTCGGCGGATGACCACTCCGAGCGAGCTCTACCAGGGCGTCATTCTCGACCACAACCGCGCTCCGCGAAACTTCCGCCCGATGCCGGAGGCGACCGGACACGGGGAGGGCTACAACCCGCTCTGCGGCGACCAGCTCTCGGTCTGGCTCAGACAGGACGGCGAGCAGATCACCGACGTGAGCTTCCAGGGATCGGGGTGTGCCATCAGCAAGGCCGCCGCGTCGCTGATGACGACCGTGGTGAAGGGCAAGACCCGGGCGGAAGCCTCGGCGATCTTCGACAGCTACCACCGGATGGTGACCGGGCGCGGCGGTCCGGCCGACGACCTGCCTCCGAAGCTGGCGATCTTCGCCGGGGTGCGGGAGTTCCCGGCCCGGGTCAAGTGCGCCACGCTGGCCTGGCATGCCTTGAAGGCGGCCATGGACGAGGGCGGTGGGGCGCCGGGGCGGTAGGAGGGTACATCGGCTGGGTCGGCCTACGTGCCCGCCCCGCAGAAACACAACCAAGAGAGAGAACAGCGATGCCATACGATCCACGGCTGGTGCAGCCGATGCGCGATGAGATGACCCGGATGGGGGCCAAAGAGCTCACCGCCGTTCCCGAAGTGGATGCCGCACTGGGCGATTCCCGGGGGACGATGCTGGTGTTCGTCAACTCGGTCTGCGGTTGCGCCGCGGGCAGCGCCCGACCGGCGCTCACCCTGGCCCTCAGGCACCCGAACCGGCCCGAGCAGGTGGTCACGGTCTTCGCGGGCCAGGATGTCGATGCCGTGGCCAGGGCCCGGCAGTACTTCAGCGACTATGCTCCCAGCAGCCCTTCCATGGCGCTGCTCCGGGATGGCGAGGTCGTGCACTTCGTGCATCGCCACATGATCGAGGGCCGTTCGCCCGACCAGATCGCCCAGGACCTCACCGCCGCCTTCGACCGGTATTGCCAGCCCACCACGGCATGAGCGGCCATGTCTTCCACCCCGGCCACTCCGACCTCCATGGGGTGACGGTCGTGCTCG
>JAOUIC010000441.1 GCA_029884275.1 Gemmatimonadota bacterium
CATCTACACCCACGTGCTGGTGCCCTGGGTGGTGGCCTACATGGCCGTGGAGCTGCTCGGTGCGCCGCCTGACGCGAAGAGCATCCTCATCCCCATCGACCTCCGCATTCCGACGCTGCCGTGGACCGAGGCCCTTTACGCCGCGACCTATCCCTTCGTCCTGCTGGCGCCGTTCGCGGCGCGACGGCAGCGGAGCCTCAGGACGTTCGCCATCGAAGGGTGGGTCGCGACCGCGCTGATCGTGCCGGTCTACCTGTTGCTGCCGCTCGTCTTCCCGGCGCAAACCATCACCGGATCGGGCTTCTGGGAGCAGGTCATGCTCTGGGAGCGCGCTTACGATTCCCCCGCCACCGCCTTCCCCGCCTTTCATGTCGTCTGGCTGTTCATCGCGGCGACGCTCTATGCGGCGGACCTTCCCCGCTGGCGCGTTGCAGCCTGGGCCCTCGCCGCCCTGAGTTCGCTGAGTTGTGTCACCACCGGGATGCACGGGGTGCTGGACCTGGCTGGCGGTATTGCGGCGTGGCTGCTGGTGAGGAACCGGGGCCGCCTCTGGGAGGCGCTCCGTTCGGCGGCGGAGCGCGTGGCCAACTCCTGGAAGGAGTTCGATCTCGGCCCGGTCCGGCTCATCAACCACGGGATCTACGCGGCTCTCGGCGGCGGCATTGCGATCGCCATCGGCGGTGCCATGGCCGGCGCCGAGCAGGCCCGATGGGTCGCGCTTGCGGGTGTCGCCGGAGTCATCGGCGCGGCGCTCTGGGCCCAGGCGATCGAGGGCTCAGCGGTCCTGCTGAGGCCGTACGGCTACTTCGGCGGCATCTTCGCAGGAGTGGGGTTCGCCGTGCTGGCGGGGCTGTTCGGAGCAGACACCTGGGTGGTGCTCGCCACGCTTGGGGTGGTCATGCCAGTGGCGCAGGCGACCGGGCGCCTCCGCTGTCTGATACAGGGCTGCTGCCACGGTTCCCCCTGCCCCGAGTGGCTCGGCATCCGGTTCCACCACCCGCGTTCACGCGTCACCCGGCTGTCGGACTTCGGCGGTCACCCGATCCACCCGACGCAGCTCTATTCGATCCTCTGGAACCTGCCGCTGACGGCGGTGCTGGTGAGGCTCTGGTTCTTGGGGGCTCCGCTCCAGTTCATCTTCGGCCTGTACCTGCTCCTGACGGGATGCGGCCGCTTTGTGGAGGAACATTACCGGGGTGAACCGCAGACCCCGATGCTCGGCGGTTTGCGGCTGTACCAGTGGCTGGCGATGGGCTTCGGGGCGGCAGGAGCCTGGGTCATGACGCTCGGCGCGACGCCGGCACCGGAACCTGCCGGGTGGAACCTGGCGTCGGCCGTGTACGGGCTGGCGTTCGTGGCCTTTGGCTATGTCGCATTCGGGCTGGACTTTCCCCGCGCCAGCCGGAGATTCTCGCGCCTGGTGTGAGCGGCGCCTCGCGAGAAATGCCGAATCGGAACGACTAACGGGGGGCGCCCGGTCCCCAGTCGTCCCCCTGCCACCCCTCGTCCGGCTTCTGCTCGAGATCGAGCCCACGCACCTCCTCCTCGGCCGCCTCCAGCTCCCGCTGGTCGAAGGAGCCCCGAGCGCGCCTGCCCGCCCGCCGCCGGGAACGCCCCCTGAGCCACACGGCCACGCCGAGTACCAGCAGGAGCACCCAGACGAGCCACATCAGGGCTGCTCCCTGCCTGCGGCAGTGATGCGCCGGATGATGAGCGGCAAGGGAGGATCGGCGGGTCCGTAGCGGATCGCGGCGCGCAGGGCCTGCATTCCGACCTCGATCCCGTCTGGGTCACGCGCGAACACCGAGGCCACCGGCTGGCCCGCAGCCACCTGCATGCCGGGCCTGGCCGTGACGACGAAGCCAACACTGTGGTCGATGCTGTCCCCGAGTTCCCGTCGGCCGCCGCCCATCTCGATGACGGCCCGGCCCAGGGGTCTCGGGTCCACCGCCGTGATCGTGCCATCGTCAGCCGCCTCGAACAGTTCGACCTCGGTGGCCTGCGGCAGGCCACCCGGATCGTCCACAATCGCGGGATTGCCTCCCTGGGCCTCGACCAGCTGGCGGAACCTGTCGAGCGCGCGCCCAGAGGCAATCGCCTCCTCGACCTCCCGCGCCGCATCAGCGGGCGTGGTGGACACCCGGGCGACGAGCAGCATCTCCACAGCGAGGCGGCTGGTCAGTTCGCGCAGGTCGGCCGGCCCCTCCCCCGTCAGCGCCTGCAGCGCCTCCTCCAGCTCGAGGGCGTTGCCGATGGCGCGCCCGAGGGGACGGTCCATCGCGGTGATCAGGGCCGTCGTGCGGCATCCGCCGGCCTCGCCCAGCCGGACCATGACCTCGGCCAGCGATTCGGCGCTGGCGAGATCGGGGAGGAAGGCGCCGCTCCCGGTCTTCACGTCGAGGACCAGCCCGTCGAGCCCTTCGGCCCGCTTCTTGGACAGGATGCTGGCCGCGATCAGGGGGATCGAGGGGACAGTGCCCGTGACGTCGCGGAGGGCATAGAGCCGGCGGTCGGCGGGCGCGATCTCGTCGCTCTGACCGAACATGGCGACGCCGATGCTCCGGACCTGCGCCTGGACCTGGCCGAGGGTGAGGTCGGTGCGGAACCCGGGAATGGACTCGAGCTTGTCCGTCGTGCCACCGGTGTGGCCGAGACCGCGTCCGCTCATCA
>JAOUIC010000022.1 GCA_029884275.1 Gemmatimonadota bacterium
CAGCGCAACGGGTGGCGGGAGTCCGTCTGGGTCCCGCTGATCATCGCCGGAAGGCACCCGCGCCTGCCGCGCGGCCACCATGCCGATGTGGCGAGCCTGCTCGACATCGCACCTACGGTAGCGGACCTGCTCGGCATCCGGGACACGGTGCCCTGGATGGGACACAGCCTGCTCGATTCCGTCCCGCCCGCCCGTCACTTCTGTGGCGCCCGGGCCAACGCCAGCTTCGCCGAGCGGGGACGCTGGAGCTACGTCGGCGATCCAGCCACCGGCGACCCCCGGCTGTACGATGCGCTGCGCGATCCGCTCCAGCGGCACGATCTCGCCGAGGCGTTTCCCGACACCGCCGCAGGCCTCGCTGCGTGCGTGCGCGAGGAGCAGAGACTGGTGGACTACCTGCTGACCAGCAATCGCATCTGGCCCCCGCCCGTTCCGCACCAGAACTGATCGGATCGCCGCACGGCGGCCGGCGGACTATCTTCCGCCCACGACGTGTACCCCCCACGAATGCCGACCGCCCCCGCCTCGAGCACGCGCCCAGCCGCGGCCGAACTGCCCATCGCGCTGCGACTTGCCGCGGGCGCGTGGGCCGTGATGGCGCTGCAGGAACTGGCGCTGTTTCTCCGGCCCACACCGTACGGCGGACCCTACGTCCATGACGCGGTCCGGTATCTCGGGCTCGCCCTGCTCTACAACCTCCTTGCGGTCGGTCCCGTCTCCCTTCCCTTCATCCTGCGCTGGTGGGTTGGGCCTGATCCCGGCGCCCTCGCTGCGCGGGCCTGGCACCGGGCACAGCTCGCCTGCCTCGTGCTGATCCTGGGGCTGGACCACATCGACAACGAGGTGATGCGATTCCTCGGCACCCATCTCAGCCTCTCGCTGGTCCAGACCTACGGACGGGTGGGCGCGTGGGGCGCCGACATGTGGCACATCTTCGCGACTGATCGAGGCGGTCCCTGGGTCCCCTTCGCCATCCTCGCCGCCGGAATGGGTGGGCTCTGGTGGTGGGGAAGCCGCCTGATCGACAGCGCTCCCCGCCAGTCGTGGACCAGGAGCGTCGCCGCCGCCTGCACCATTCTGCCGGTGGTGCTGCCGTTTCTCGTCTACATCTCGCCGGGCGGCAAGTTTCCGCGCAGCCGCGTGCGACCAGCGGTGATCAAGCTTCTGGTGGACGCCCGGCGGGATTCCCGCGCCGGCACGGTGCCGGGTGACCTCGACCGGCTGGCGCAGGATGCCCGGCTCGCGTGGCGGGCCGGTACCGCCGACAGTCTCTGGCAGTTCGGCGACTCCGCCTATCCGCTGTGGCGGACCCCGGCCGCACCCGGTGCGGCTGGAAGCACCGGCGTGAACTTCATCTATCTCCAGCTCGAAACCTTCCGCGGCTGGAACGTCGGACAGCTCAATCCGGGAGCGATCGCCTCGGCCACGCCGTTCCTCGACAGCCTGGCCACCGCGCCGGCGAGTGCCTGGTGGTCCCGGGCCCTGAGCTTCGGCCCGCCGACTCCAAACGGCTTCGTCGCGGGCCACTGCTCGGCGCCACCGCACTCGCGCCAGTTCATCAGCACGGTCTTCACCACCACCCGTTTTCTGTGTCTCCCGGAGCTGCTCCGGCGGCATGGGTACCGGGCGATGTACTTCACCGGCAGCGACCCCGACTGGGACAACCAGAGCGCCTGGCTCCGGCGATGGTACGATTCCACCGCGTACTACCGCGATGCGCAGGAACTGGACCGCGAGATCTTCCGCCGGGCCGCGCGCCGCATCCGGGAACTGGGACGCGGCAGCCAGCCCTTCCTGGCCACGGTGGTGTCGATCAGCAACCACTATCCCTTCCGCAGCCGCGAGCCCGCCCTGGACATCAGTCCCGACACCGTCGCCGCCGAGTCGGTGCGCAACACCATGCGCTACACCGACGAGGTGGTGCGTGAGTTCGTGGACTCGCTCAGGCAGGAGCCCTGGTTCGGGCGCACCGTGCTCATCGTCGTGGGGGACCACGGTTACAACCTGGGCGAACACGACGGCACCGCCGGTCAGCGGAACGGCTGGCGGGAATCCAACTGGGTCCCGCTGATCGTCCGCGGAGCGGGCGGACGCCTCCCGCCCGGGCGCCACGACGAGCCGGCCTCACTGCTGGACGTGGCCCCCACGGTGGCCGACCTCGCCGGCATTCGCGATCCGGTGGCCTGGCTGGGACGGAGCCTGCTGGAGCCGGCCACGTCCGAGACGCGAGTCAGCCTGGCGGGGAAGGACGCGACCTTCGCGGAAACCCAGCGCTGGAGCCTGGTCCGGGACCCTGACACCGGAGCTCCGCGGCTGTACGAAGCCGCCCTCGACCCGTTGCAGCAGCGCGATCTCTCGGCACAATTCCCCGACACCGCCGCCCGGCTCCTCGACGAGGCGCGCGAGCGGCAGGCCCTGTGGGACTACTTGGTCGAGGCCAATCGCGTCACGCCCCCAGCTGGGGAAAGGGAGACGGCGCCGTGAAGCCGCTGGTCGCGCTGTTCAACACCAACTTTCTGCCCTACTCGCAGACCTTCGTCTACGAGGAGATCCGGCGGCACGAGCGGTACGCCGTGGAGGTGTTCTGCCGTACCCGGCTGCTGGCGGAGCGCTTCCCGTTCGAGCCGGTGCACGTGGGCGGCCCGCTCTACGCCGCCACCTGCCGTGCGCCGGCCTTCGACGCCCGCTTCCGCGAGGCCGGCTTCGCGCTGGTCCACGCCCACTTCGGGCTCGGCGCGGTGTACGCCCGCCCGTTCGCGAAACGGCATCGCCTGCCGCTGGTGGTCACCTTTCACGGCTACGATGTCCCCTTGCTCTCCAGCCCGACCCGATGGCTGCCGCAGCACCTGCGGTACGCCCTGCTGGGGCCGAAGGTGCTCCAGGAGATGACCCTCGGACTCTGCGCCTCGACCGAATTGCGCGAGATGCTGCTGGCGCGTGGCGTCCCGGCCGGGCGTCTCCGGGTCCACCGGCTCGGCATCGACCTGTCGCGGTTCGCTCCCGGAGAGCGGCCCGCCGACGAGTTCCGGGTGGTGATGGTCGGCCGCTTCGTGGAGAAGAAGGGATTCGAGTATGGCATCGCCGCATTCGCCGAGGTGGCGCGGGAAGACCCCCGGCTCCGCCTGACCGTCGTGGGGGAGGGTGAACGCGGACCGGCGCTCCGGCGACTGGCCGCATCGCAGGGGCTGGGTGACCGGATCACCTTCACTGGCACCCTCCCGCCGGAACGGATCGCAGCCCTCCTCGCCACCAGCCACGTCCTGCTGGCCCCCAGCGTGGTGGACCGCCGGGGCGACCGCGAGTCGGGACTCATCGTGGTGAAGGAGGCAGGCGCCTGCGAAGCGGTGGCGATCGGCACCCGGCACGGTGGGATTCCCGAAATCATCGACGACGGCGTCACCGGTAGCCTGGTGCCGGAACGCGACGCGGGAGCGATGGCCGCCCGGCTCCGCGAACTGGTCCGCGACCCGGCACTGTGGAAGCGGCTCGGCGCGGCCACGCGGCACAAGATGCTGCGCGAGTATGACCTCGATCAGCGGGTGCGGTCGCTCGAGGCCCTCTACGACGAGGCCCGGGGCGTCTGATGCGCGTGCTGATCTGGGCCTCGACCCTGCAGGCCGACATCCTGGCGCTGGCCCAGCATCTCGACGGCCGCCCCGACACCGAGCTGCTGGTCGCCGCCGAGGGGGTCGAGGCATGGCGGCGCGAGCCGATCGCGCGGGTGCGGCCCTTCCGCGCCCCCCTGCTCGACCGGGCCTCGGCGGACACGCCGGCACAGGTGAGGGCCTTCGGTGCCGACGTCGTGGTCTGCGACAATCACTTCCCCGAGTTCCCCGCTGCCTCCAGGGTCTGCTTCCTGTGGCACGGCCTCGGCTGGAAGGCCAAGGACCCGAAGGACATCGGCGTGAATGCGGGGCACATCCAGCGGCTCACCGGGATCGATCCGCGCCGCCCCAACCCCCGCCTGCTCGCCCAGTGCTACCACGAGCGCGATCGTGACTGGCGCATCAGGTCATGGGGCTACGCCCCGGAGAACTGCGTCGTCACCGGTTCCTGCTTCAGCGACCTGATCCTCTCGCCGCCCTACTCCCGGGCCGACCTGGCGCCCGACTACCGGATCGACGTCGCCGGCCGGAAGACGCTGCTGCTCAACTTCGGGTGGCACTACGGAAGAATCTTCCCTGGCAGCTGGCAGCCCAGGCTCCTCGGGAGCTCCCCGATGGACGCCGACCTCGCCTTCGTCCGGGCGCTCTTCGCGCGGGCCGATGTCCACGGCGCCAGCGTGCTGTTCTGCCTCCACGACCGCTGGCGCTACGAACCCGCCTACCTGGAGGCCCTTCACCGGGAGGCCGGGCGGTTCCCCCACGTGGAGCTCAAGCACAAGAACGAGCGGCCCGACAACCTGGCCGACCTCGTCGTCGCCGACGCCTGGGTCAGCAACCTGTCCTCGTTCGTCACGTTCTTCTACCACTCCGGCCGGCCCAGCGTTCACCTCTTACCGCAGCGCGGCGCGAAGATCCGCTACTCGCGGGTGACCCGCTTCGGCCTCAGGGCGAGGCCGGCGGAGCCCGAAGTGGAGTGGATGAACCAGCCGGAGGACAACGGCGGCCTCAGCGCCTATGACGCCACCGAAGCGCTCGCCGCGGTGGACCGCGCGCTCACCGAACCGGACTGCTGTCGCGAGCGGGCCCAGCGGTGGCTGGAGACCCACGTCGCCGGCAGCGACGGCCAGGCAAGCCGCCGGCTGGGAGACGCCATCGCGGAACTGGCCGCCAGACCGTGACCGCGCGGCCGGTGGAGCGACGCTCGAGTCAGGTGCGGCGCGGCAGGAGGTCGCCGGGGGTGATGCCCAGGACCCGCCGCAGATAGACCAGATAGGTAGCCGCGCCGGCTAGGACCAGCAGGCCCAGCATGAGGACCGGGGCGGAGAGCACCGGGCGCAGAAGCGACAGCAGGCCAAGCACCAGCGACAGCAGCAGCACGCCCAGCACCGGACCGGCCAGTTCGGCCGCCATTCCGCGGGCGCTGATTGGGGCACAGCGGCGGACCCACCGGAAGTGCGCCTGGAGCGCGACCGGATAGGTCAGCAGCCAGACCCAGGCGACCGCCAGGGCGCCCCGCTCCAGCGGTGCCAGCCACAGGGCCAGCGCAAAGCCCACCACCAGGGTCGTCCCCGTCAACAGGGAATCGTAGATCGCGAACGCCGGCCGGCCGGTGGCGTTGTACAGCTGCGGGAAGAGCTGCGCGATCCCGCGTAGCAGGCTCGCCCAGGCCAGGACCTGGATCAGGGGCACCGCCGGCAGCCATCTCCCCCCGCCGATCAGCGCGAGAATGTCGGGGCTCGCGAAACAGACCAGCGCCGCCACCGGCCCAAGCACCAGGAGCAGCGACCGGGCGCTGCGGTGGAAGGCCTCGGCCAGGGCGCGGGCGTCATCCCGGAGGCGGGCGTAGATCGGGAACTGCACCCGGTTGACCAGGTTGAGCACGATCTCGAGCGGCGTCATCCCGAGGTCGAAGGCCACCCGGTAGATCCCGAGCGCCCGCGGTCCCAGGGCCCAGCCGATCAGGAGGAAGTCGAGATTGCGATAGACGTGATACAGGATCGAGGCCGCCGCCGCCTTGCTGCCGAAGCGGACCGCGCGTCTGGCCGTCGGATCTTCCGCCGTCAGCGCCGGCCTGAAAGGCGCGAGCCACCAGAGCGCGAGGCAGAGAAACAACCCACGGGCGACGTTCGCCAGCACCAGCCCCCAGGCTCCGAAGCCCGCCACGACCAGCACCACCTTGGTCACTGATTCACCGAGCGTGGCGGCCGTCTGCACCGCCCCGCTGGTCTTGAAGTGGAGGTCGCGGGTCAGGAGTTGCAGCGGCACCAGCGCCGCCCCGACGAAGACCAGCTTGGTCGCGCTGGCGATGATCAGCGGATAGAGGCGCCAGTCGGCGTAGAAGACCGCCAGGAAGGGCGCCAGGACGGCGGCGAGCGCCAGCATCGCCGCCCCGAACAGCGTGGCGAACCAGAACAGCCCGCTCAGCTGCCGGTGGGTGAGGTCCCGCTCCCGGACCACGACCTGGTTCAGTCCAAGTCCGTTGAACGCCTCGAGCGCGACCGCGATGCTCCACGCCAGAGTGGCCAGTCCCATCTCGCGGAGACCGAGGAACTGCAGCACGATGAGCGTGCCGCCCACGTCGAGCAGACGCATGGCGACCGTCGCCCCTCCCATCCACCAGAGGCCCCGCTTCATCTCGTGCTGTGCGTCGATCGGGCTCTCGCTCACGCAGCCTCTCGAGTGGCGCGCTGGCGCCTGCCGGAGGGTCCCGGTAGTTTCGGCATCCAGTCGACATGAACATCACGTACGTCTTCGACGGCCCACTCCCCGACACCGGGGCCGACACCGAACAGGTCCTCAACACGGTGGCGGCCCTCGCCCGCCGCGGCATGGCCCTGACACTGCTCGTGCCCGCCGCCACCAGCGGGCCGGCCGATGCAGACCGGATCCGCGAGTACTACCACGTGACCGGGCCGTTCACCGTCGAGCGGCTGCAGTGGCACTACCACGGGCTGAGGCTGTTCGAGAAGTGGTCCCACGCGCTCCGCGCCGCGCGCCATCCCGCCGTGGCCTCCGCCGATCTCGCGTACACCAGAAACCTGCCCTCCGCGTGGGCCCTGCTCCGCGCAGGCCGGCGCGTGGTGTACGAACATTTTCGTCCCTGGGGCGACCAGTATCCACCGCTCCAGCCCTTCCTCCGCGCGGTGCTGCGCCATCACAATATGGCCGGGGCGATCTTCCACTCCGAGCTTGCCCGCCAAAGCTACCTCCGGCTCGGCGTCCCGGAGGAGCGGCTGCTGGTGGCGCACAACGGCTGGGAGCCCTCACGCATGGAGCCGCGTCTCACCCAGAGCGAGGCGCGGGAGCGACTCGGGCTCCCAGGCGATCGCTTCACGGTGGTCTATACCGGCCGCATGAACGCGCGGAAGGGACTGGACGTCCTGCTTGCGGGTGCGCGGCAGGCGCCGGAGATGAACTTCGTGCTGGTGGGCTCCCAGGGCGAGGGCCCGGTCGAGGCCGAGGCCCGGGGCCTGACCAATGTCAGGGTCGTCCCCTGGCAGCGGACCGCCGACCTGGGCCCATGGCTCTACGCCGCCGACGTGCTCGCCATCCCGCCCAGCCTCGAGCCGCTGACCCAGCACGGCAACACCGTCCTGCCGATCAAGCTCTTCCTCTACCTCGCGGCGGGCCGAGCTCTGCTTGCCCCGGAGGCGCCTGACACCGCCGAGCTGCTCACCGATGGAGTGAACGCCGCCCTGGTCCCGGCTGGCGATGCCGGGAAGATGGTGGAAAAACTCCGGACCCTGCACCACGACTCCGGCCGCCGCGACGCCCTCGCGGCCGGCGCCCTTGCCACGGCGGCCAGCCTCACCTGGGACCAGCGCGCCGAGCGGATCGACACCTTCCTCGCCTCCCGTCTGACCGCCCAACCAGCTCGCCCCGCCCACCCTGATCCCTGGTCCGTACCCGCCTGGCTGGCTGAAACCTGGCGCTGGCTCCTGGGGCGGAAGACGGCCTGAATCCTGCCTTTTGAGGGGGAGCAACACTGACGCCCAGTCCGACACGGCGCGGTGGCTCCACCCATGTCTGTTGTCACAAGTGCAAGCGTGGCAACAGGATAGCAGGATTCGGCAGGTTCCCGACGCCTTCGAGGCGGGACAGGGTCCGTGATGAAAGCACACGCGACGGCGAGCAACCTGACACGCCCCAAGCGGGCGGGACTCGAACCCCTCCGGCGGATTCCCGCGACAGCGCCGCAGGAGGCCTTGGCCGAACCGACCCTGTTCTGCCCCGGTCCCGTGACAACCTCCGCGCGAGTGAAGCAGGCCCTGACCCGGGTCGACCTGTCGCACCGTGACTCCGCCTTCGAGACCGTCCTTGCCCGGGTGGTGGCGCGGCTCAAGCACGTGGCCAATGCGCCGGACCACGACGTCCTGGTGCTCGGCGGCGGCGCGACCGCGGCCACGGAGGCGGCGCTCTCGACGTTCGTGTCCACCGACGACCGGATGCTGGTCGTGTCCAACGGCGCGTTCGGCGAGCGCATCGCGGAGATGGCGGAGTGCCTCGGCATTCCGGTGAGCCACCTGCGGTACGACTGGGGCGAACCGGTCGTGCTGGAGCAGGTCGAGGGGATGCTCGACGGCGATCCTCGCATCAAGGCCGTGGCGATGGTCCACCACGAGACCAGCATCGGGCGTATCAACCCGATCAACGAGGTGGGGCGCATCCTGGCGCCGCGCCACATCCGCTATTTCGTGGACATCGTCTCGAGCCTTGGGGCCGAGGAGTTCGACATGGTCCGGAGCCGGGCCACCGTCGTCATCGGCAGCGCCAATAAGTGCCTCCACGGCGTCGCCGGCACGGCCTTCGTCATCGCCCGCCGAGACCTCTGGGAGGAGACCAGCCACGTCCGGCCGCGCTCGATGTACCTCGATCTGCGGCGCTACCGCGCATCCTACAAGGAAACCGGCCAGACGCCATTCACTCCATCGGTTCCGGCGGTGGTGGCGCTCGACGCCGCACTCGAGGAGCTGGAGCGTGACGGCGGCCCGGCAGCCCGGCGGGCCTCGTACCAGGCGCTGAACAGCCGGATCCGCAGCGGGCTGTCGCGCATGGGGCTCAAGCTGCGCTGGGACGCGCACGGAAGTGCGGTAAGCCTGACGGTGGCGCAACTGCCGCCGGGCCTCACCTTCAACACCTTCTACGAGGACCTGCGGGCCAGGGGGTACCTGGTCTACCAGGGGAAGGGCCCGGTGAGCCACGACTCCTTCCTGGTCGCCAACATGGGCGCGCTCGACGCCGCGACCGTGGACGGCTTCCTCGACGCCGTCGCCGAGGTGGGCGGACTCCCTCGTTACTGATGGAATTCACCGCTGTCATTCTCGCGGCCGGAAGCGGAACCCGCCTCCGGCCGCTGACGCTTGAGACCCCCAAGTGCCTGCTCGACGTCGGCGGCCGGACGATTCTCGCCCGGCAGCTCGACCGTGCCCGTGCCGCGGGCATCGGGCGCGCCGTGGTGGTCACCGGCTACCTCGCCGGACGGGTCGAGGAACACCTTCGCCAGGTGCCGCCGCCGATCCCGGTCACCCTGGCGCCGAATCCCGCCTTTGCGACCACCGGCAACTGCATGAGCGTGCTCGCCTCCCGGGCTCGGGTCGAGACATCCGGTATCGTGGTGTGCGACGGCGACGTGGTGCTGACCGGGGACGCGCTCAGCCGGCTGATCGCGAGCCCGGCTCCCACCGCCCTGCTGCTCGACGCCGAAACGGCGCTGGCTGACGAGGAGATGAAGGTCCGGCTCGACGCCGGCGGCGCGGTGCGTCGGATCTCCAAGCAGATCGATCCCGCCATGGCCGCCGGGGAATCGATCGGAGTGCAGAAGGTAAGCGGGCCCGCGCTGCCCATCTTCTGGGCCACGCTGGAGGCGATGCGGGAGGCCGGGGACGATCAGGAGTATTACGAAGCGGCGATGCAGCGGATGCTCGACGCGGGCGTCCCGATCCGCACCGTGGAGATCGGCCACCACGAGTGGACCGAGATCGACGACCTCGACGACCTCCAGGACGCCCGCGCCCGGTTTGCCGGTGCCTGAAGGCGGCAGCGGCCCCCGACCGGCGGCGCCCGGCGCGGGCATCCTCCCCGGCAAGCCGCTCGAGGCAGAAGAGTGGATCGACGAGCATCTCCACCGCCCGCTCGCCCGCCCGCTGGTACGCCTGCTGGTGCACACCCCGGTCACCCCCAACCAGGTCACCCTCATCTCCGCGCTGCTGGGAGCGGCCTCCGGCTACGCTCTGGCCCGCGGCCTCGAGTCCCCTCGCTGGCTGCTCGGTTCGGCGGCGCTGCTGTTCCTCTCGGTGGTGTTCGACTGTGCCGACGGCCAGCTCGCCCGGGCCAAGCGGATTTCCTCCACCTATGGGGCGGTCATTGACGGGATCGCCGACTACGCCGTCGGGCTTTCGGTTGCCATCGGCGGCAGCTGGTTCATGGTGCACACTCATGGCAGCCCCTGGTTCGCCCTGCTGGGGCTGGCCGGCGCCGCCAGCATCGCGCTGCAGGCGGCGCTGTTTGACCACACCAAGACGCGGTACATCGCCCGGATCCGCACCGGTTACGCCGAGCGCGAGGAGGATCTCGACAAGCTCGATCGAGACCGCCGGCTGGCGTGGCGGGAACGCCGGCCGTGGGACGCGCTCCTGCTGCTGATCTACCTGCAGTACACCCGGGCTCAGCAGGCCGCGATGGCCACTCCCGTCGCGGCCGACCCGGAAGGGTTTCGTGCCCGGTACCACGGCCGCATGCGGCGCTGGACCTGGCTCGGCACAGGGACGACCTTCGCGCTGGCCTACGTTGCGCTCGCGATCGCGAGCGCGTGGCCCGCGGCCATCGCCGTATTC
>JAOUIC010000442.1 GCA_029884275.1 Gemmatimonadota bacterium
TTGGAGTCCATCACCCGCTCCTCGACCTGCTGGTTGACCCGGAAGGCCCCGGCCTGGCGCAACATCTGATCGACCAGCGTGGTCTTGCCGTGATCGACGTGCGCGATGATCGCGATGTTCCTGATGCTGCCGCGCTCTGCCATCAAACCTTCTGCCGCCTGTGGGGAACCTGGCGCCGGCCGGCGAAGGGCCGCCGAGCGCGAGACTCCCGGGGTTCAAGGCGGCATATATAGGCAGGGGAGGGGGGCCGGGCAAGGGAGGGGTTCAGCAGTGGTGCGGGCGGGGCGGGCCCTCCGTGGGCTGGGTGTCGTCGCAGTCCCCCTCTCGCCCGGTCTCGAGCTGCACCGTGACATGCCCGACGCCGAGTTCGCCCACGGCGCGGCGAATGCGCTCCAGCACCGCGGGGTGCGCGTCGAGCGCCGGAACCACGGCGTGGCCGCTCATCGCGACCATCCCGCTGGTCACGGTCCAGACGTGCAGGTCGTGGACCTCGCGCACGCCGTCGATCGCCCGCATGCGGGATTCCACCTCCGACAGCGAGATGTGGCGCGGCACGGCCTCCAGCAGGACATCAACGCTCTCCCGCACCAGGCGCCACGCGCCGACCAGGATGAGCAGCGACAGCGCGATCGAGATGATCGGATCGGCCAGGGTCCAGCCCGTCAGCAGGATCACGACCGCCGCCACGACCGCCGCGACCGAGCCCAGCAGGTCGCCGAGGATGTGGAGGTAGGCGCCGCGCAGGTTCAGGTGATGGCGGTGATCCCCGTGAAGCAGGAAGAGGGCGGTCGCGTTCACCAGCAGGCCTGCGCCCGCGACGCCGAGCATCAGCCCCCCGCGGATCTCGGGCGGCGCCTGCAGCCGGCCGATGGCCTCGACCACGATCATCGCCGCGACCCCGAACAGCAGCGCGCCGTTGACCAGCGCGGCGAGGATCTCCCAGCGCAGGTAGCCGTAGGTCAGGGTATGGTCGGCCGGCCGCCGCGCGATCCAGGCCGTGGCCAGGGTGAGTCCCAGGGCGCCGACATCGGTCAGCATGTGGCCGGCATCGGCCAGGAGCGCGAGCGAGCCGGCCAGCCATCCCCCCACCGCCTCCACCACCATGAACACGAAGGTCAGGCCGAAGACCAGGCCCAGCCGACCCAGCCGTATCGCGGCAGGCCGGCGATCGAGGTGGACGCAGGGGGCAACCGTCACAGGCGGATCCGGATCGCGTGCGCGTGGCCCACCAGCCCTTCCGCCTCCGCCAGGGCGATGATGGAGGGGGCGTCGTTGAGCAGCCGATCGCGGCTGTAATGAATGATGCTGGTGCGGCGGATGAAATCGTACACCCCGAGGGGCGAAGCGTGCCGCGCCGTGCCGCCGGTGGGCAGGACGTGGCTCGGTCCGGCGAGATAGTCCCCCACCGGCGTGGGGGTGTGCTGGCCGAGGAAGATCGCCCCCGCGTGCTGCACCGACTCGGCCAGCTTCTCGGCGTCGCGGGCGATGATCTCCAGGTGCTCCGGCGCGCGCCGGTTCACCACGTCCACCCCGTCCTGCATGGTCGGCACCCAGACGATCAGGCCCTGGCGCGACAGCGCCGCGCGGATCACCTCGGCCCGCGGATGCAGGGGCAGCAGCTCCTCGATCGCGGCGGGAAGCACATCCGCCAGCGCGGCATCCGACGTCACGCACCAGGCCGTCGCATCCTCGTCATGCTCCGCCTGGGCCACCATGTCCGCCGCGACCTGCTCCGGGCTGGCCTCGGCGTCCGCCAGCACGATCAGTTCGGTCGGCCCCGCGATCATGTCGATGCCGACCAGCCCTGACACCTGCCGCTTGGCCTCCGCCACCCACTTGTTGCCCGGGCCCACGACCTTGTCCACCCGCGGAAGGCTCCGGGTCCCGTACGCCAGCGCCCCGACGGCCTGCGCCCCGCCGATCCGGTACAGCTGCGTCACGCCAGCCAGGCGGCAGGCGGCCAGCACCGCATCCGTGACGCCGCCCGGCGGCGTCACCGCCACGATCTGCTCCACCCCGGCGACCACCGCGGGGACCGCGTTCATGATCACGCTCGAGGGGTACGCCGCTTTTCCCCCCGGGACGTAGAGCCCCACCCGCTCGAGCGGCGTCACCCGCATCCCCAGCAGGGTCCCGTCGTCCTCCAGCAGGGAGAACCCCCGTTCCCGCTGGCGCCGGTGATAGGCCGTCACCCGGTCCACCGCGACCTCGAGCGCCTCCCTGAGCTCGGGGTCGATCCGGTCGAGCGCGGCATCCCATTCGGCACGCGGCAACAGCCAGTCGGCCGGCTCGAGATCGACCCCGTCGAGCGCCAGGGTCCAGCGGCGCACCGCGGCATCGCCTTCGGCGGCGACTTCGCGCAGAATCGTCGCCACCTGGCCCTGGACTTCGAAGTCGACCCGGGCCGGGCCAGGGAGATACGGTGCCAGCAGGTCGAAGGGCGGAACGGCGATCTGGCGGATCATCAGCTGCCCTCCCGGGGGGCGTGGTGAGAGGCTACAGTTACTCCCCATGGACGATCCTGAAAGTACATCGATCGCGGCCCGCCTGACGGCCGTGATCCTGCTGGTCCTGCTCAACGCCTTCTTCGTGGCCGCCGAGTTCGCCCTGGTGGGAGCCCGGCGGACCCGGCTCGACGAGATGGCGCAGCGGGGAGAC
>JAOUIC010000023.1 GCA_029884275.1 Gemmatimonadota bacterium
CAGTGCGGCGACGGTGATAACCCTGGAACAGGCGGTCACGCGGCTCGGCGGCAGCATCCGGCTCATCGACGGTATGACACCACTCGTGGTGCGCCTCATCGCGACACCGGGGGTGACCGCGGCTGCCCAGACGGTGCGAGTGGTCTACCTCGATCCGCCGGCACGCGAACTCTGGCTCGAGCAGCGCCGGATCGACACTGGCAACGAGGCGGCAATTCAGGCGGACGGCCTGCTCCCCGGCGACACCGTCGGAACGACTCTCGGTGACGGGCGGCGCTCGCTCCAGTGGCGGGATGCCGGAGGATTCCACCTCTTCCTTTCCGGCTTCCTGCCGGCAGATTCCCTCCAGCTGCTGGCGCGCAGGGTGCGCTGAGGAGCGCGCCCTTGCCTTAGATTGCGGAAGCGGCACGATGCCGCTCCCGCTCCCACGACGTCAGGCCCATGTTCCATCTCAATAGCCGGGTACTCCAGTCATTGCTCGAGGGGACCGTCACCCCGAACGAAGTGCAGCGCATCCGGCTGCACGTTCGGGAGTGCCGCACCTGCGCGGGCCGGCTCGAGGAGTGGTCCGACGATCACCCGTCGGTGGCCGAGCGGTTTCCCGGCCTCGAGCGGGACGCCGAAACTGAGGCGACGATGACCGCGACCGGTCTCGTCATGATGCCCAGCTCGAGCCAGGTCCTCCCGGCGTGGCTGAGGCCACGGCGACTGATCTGGTATGGCGCGGGACTGCTGATCGTCGGCGCCGCGTCAGGCGTCGCCTGGATGCTGCGCCCCACGTACGAGGTGCAGACCGTCGTCCTCCCTGATTCGGCCCTTCCCCCGCTCCGCGCCCCCGACCCCAGCCAGTTTCCGGGCAACACCCCCAGGGCCGGCGACACGACTGGCGCGGAGACGGGGATCCCACCCCGAGTCGAACTGCTTCCGGTGTCCGACGATTTCCGCGCCATCACCGGGCGCGAGGCGGTCAGCCGTCTCGGGACGGCGATTCGGCTCATCGAGGGCGTCGAGCCGGATCACTTCGAGACCGGCCCCCCGGAAGTGGCGCCGGCAGCCCAGCGCGGCGCGGCGCTGATCCGGGTTGTCTACCGCGCTCCGGACGATGGTCGAGTGCATCTCGACCAGCAGTTCATCCGTGCCGACTCGACGGGGTTCCGACCCATCGATGACCCGGCACTGGAGAGTGGCGACACGGTGTACCGCGAGGCGGGGGGGCGAAGGAGCGCGACGTGGCTGGATGAGAGCGGATACCTGCTGACCCTGTCGGGGCCGCTCACCAACGCAGACCTCCGGGCGCTCATCGGGCGGATACGCTGACGCCCAGTCCGGCGGCCCGGCCCGTCGCCCACGCCCAGGCGAAGTTGTGGCCCCCGATGGGCCCGAAGGCATCGAGCACCTCGCCGCAGAAGTGGATTCCGGGGCAGAGACGGCTCTGAAGCGTCACCGGATCAATCTCCTCCAGCGCGACCCCGCCACCGGTCACCTCGGCCTTCCGGTACCCCTCGTCGCCGGTCCAGGGCAGCGGGTATGCCGACAGGAGTTCGACGATCCTGCGGCGATCATCCCGGCTCAGCTGCGCCAGCTGGCACCCGGCCCGCACCTGGCTCTCCCCGAGCAGCTGCTCCACGAGCCGTGCCGGGATGACCTCCCGCAGGGTGGACTGCACGGTCCGTGGCGAGCGCCGCTGCAACCGCGCATTCCACACCTCGGCCGACTCACGACTCCACGCGACCCGCAGTACCTGCCGCTCCCCGCCAGTGAGCCGGGACCGAACTGCGAGATGCGAGAGGTCGAGGACACTTGGCCCGCTGTATCCGCGGTGCGTGAAGAGGAAACCTCCCTCGCTCCGGAACCGCTTGCCGCCAACGCGGGCCTCGATCCTCACCTCGAGCGAGAGCCCCGACAGATGGGCATGCACCGGTGGGTCGGCGACGAGCGGGGTCAGGGCCGGGTAGGTCTCGCGGATCGTGTGCCCGAGCCGCCGCGCAATCGAGAGGCCCATGCCATCGCTGCCTGTCGCGGGTACCGACAGGCCGCCGGTCGCCACGATGACTGCGCCCGCCTCGAGGGGCGCCTGATCCTCGAACATCACCCCCCAGCCTGCGGCGGAGCGCTCGACTCCGGTGACCGCGGTCCCGAATCGCAGCTCCGCACCCGCGTCACGGGCTCCCGCCACCAGCCGGTCCCGCACGTCGCGCGCCCGGTTGGAGACCGGAAAGAGCTTTCCCGATTCGGCCTCCAGGGCGAGCGGAAGGCCAAGCACTTCCTCGAAGAAGGCCCGCTGCCGTGCGAGCGGCCAGCCCGCCAGCACTCGGCGCACGAGGTGCGGCGGCGACTCCGAGACGAAGCGCGCGGGATCGAGCTGAGAGGGAAGCACGTTGCAGCGACCGCCACCGCTGATGAGGATCTTGCGGCCGCCATCGCGGGTCCGCTCGAGGAGCACCACTCGGCAACCCGTCCCGGCAGCATGGATGGCGGCCATCAGGCCGGCCGCTCCGGCGCCGATCACGGCGACGGGAAGCATGGGGGTCACCTGCGGCACGGGCGTCTGTCCCTCATCGTTCCCCGGCGTGCGTCGTGCGGTCAATATGGCCTGAGCGTGGGTCCGGCGACATATTCCCCTGCGTTCGCCGCCATGCCGACCTCGTTCCCACGAAGCTGACCGATGAAGACCATCATCGAGCCGTTCCGCATCAAGTCGGTCGAACCGATCCGGATGACGACCACGGCCGAGCGCGAGGCGCGACTCCGCCAGGCGTCCTACAACGTCTTCCTGCTGCGGTCCGATGACGTGCTCATCGACCTCCTCACCGACAGCGGCACCTCCGCCATGAGCAGCAACCAGTGGGCTGCGATCATGCGGGGGGACGAGTCCTACGCCGGCAGTCCCTCGTTCTACCGGTTCGAGGACGCGGTCCGGGATATCTTCGGCTTCACGTATGTCTTCCCCACCCACCAGGGTCGGGCCGCCGAGCGGATCCTCTTTTCGCTGAAGTGCAGGCCGGGCGACGTGGTGCCGAGCAACACCCACTTCGACACCACCCGGGCCAATATCGAGTTCACCGGGGCGAAGGCGGTCGATCTGGTGATCCCCGAGGGGCTGCAGCCGTCGACGGTGCACCCATTCAAGGGGAACATGGACGTGGCCGCGCTCGAGCGGCTGATCGGCGAGACGGGGCGGGACCGGATTCCGCTTTGCATGCTGACGGTGACGAACAACTCCGGTGGTGGCCAGCCGGTCTCGATGGCGAATGTCCGGGCGGTCTCGGAGACCTGTCGCCGCCACGGTATCCCGCTCTACATCGACGCCTGCCGATTCGCCGAGAACGCCTGGTTCATCAAGCAGCGGGAGCAGGGCTACGGCGAGAAGCGGCCGATCGAGATCGCGCGGGAGATGTTCCGGTACGCCGACGGCGCGACCATGTCGGCCAAGAAGGACGGCCTGGCGAACATCGGCGGCTTCGTGGCCAGCAACGACGCCGAGCTGGCCCAGCGGGAGCGGAACCTGCTGATCCTGACCGAGGGGTTTCCGACCTACGGCGGCCTGGCGGGACGGGACCTGGAAGCCATCGCCGTGGGGCTGCACGAGGCGCTCGAGGAAGACTACCTGCTCTACCGGATCACCTCGACGACCTACCTCGGCACCCACATCGCCTCACAGGGCGTGCCGATCGTCCAGCCGCCGGGCGGTCACGCGGTGTACATCGACGCCGCAGCGATGTTTCCGCACATCCCGCCACTGCAGCTGCCGGGTCAGGCGCTGGTCGCCGAGCTCTACCGGGAAGCCGGCATCCGGAGCGTCGAGATCGGCACCGTGATGTTCGGCCGCCGGGACCCCGTCTCGGGCGAGGAGACGCCCGGCCCGATGGAACTGGTCCGCCTGGCCATTCCCCGGCGGGTCTACACCCAGAGCCATGTGGACTACGTGGTCGAGGCCATCCTGAACGTGCACGCCCGCCGCGAGGCGGTCCGCGGGTACCGCTTCGTGGAGCAGGCTCCGTTCCTGCGCCACTTCAGCGCACGGTTCGAACCGCTCTGAGCAGGCGAGCTATTGCTTCCGGTACAGTCCGTCGAAGACCGCGGTCCAGACCTCGCCGTCCGGCGACTGCTCCCACATCTGGCGTACCGAGCCGTCCGGATTGGGGGTGAACGTCAGTCGCTGATGGATGGTCTTGCCTTCCGGACCGGTGGTCGTCCCGCCGAAGCGCATGGCGCCATTCGTGAACACGCCGGTGAGGTGCAGCACCGTTCCGGAGTTGTCCACCCAGAACTGGTGCCAGAGCCTGCCAGCCCGGTCATAGACGTTGAAACTCTGGCCCGTCCCTCCCCGGGAGCCCTTCCAGTGCTCGTGCAGCACGCAGCCATCCTCCTCGAGGGTGATCTCGTTGTGGCCGGCCACTCCTCCCTGCGCCGTGACTTCCCACCTGCCCACCCAGAAATCGAACTGGCGGTGCTCGGAGCCGGAGCACTTCTGCTGTGCCACCAGTGGCGTGTGAAGCAGGAGCAGCGACAGGGCGGCGAGCGCACGAGAGTACTGGTTCATGGTCCGGGCTCACAAGGGATGGGAGACAGTCCTGCCGTCGAAGCCGCAAGGTAGCGTCGGCTCCCCGGGGCCGACAGAATCGGCGCACCGAGCCTACCTTTGACCCCATGACCAACCGCCTCGGCAACTCCACCTCCGCCTACCTCCACTCGGCGGCGCACCAGCCGATCCACTGGTACCCGTGGGGCGAGGAAGCCTTGGCGGCCGCGGAGCGGCTGGACCGCCCCGTCCTGCTCGATATCGGCGCGGTATGGTGCCACTGGTGCCACGTCATGGACGGCGAGTCGTACGAGGACCCGAAGCTCGCCGATTTTCTGAACCAGCATTTCGTCTGCATCAAGGTGGACCGCGACGAGCGGCCCGACGTGGACGCACGCTACCAGCGCGCGGTGCAGGCCATTACGAGGCAGGGTGGCTGGCCGCTCACCGCCTTTCTCACCCCGCGGGGCGAGGTCTTCTACGGAGGGACCTATTTCCCCCCCGACGGCAAGTACGGCCGGCCTGGCTTTCGATCGGTGCTCGAGCAGGTCCACCGGCTCTACCACACCGAACGCGAGCGGGTCGACGGGCACGCCCTGGCGCTCAGGCGGGCCCTGGCCGAGGCCGGCGTGGAGCGTGTACCGGCGGCGGCGTCTGCCGAGCTGCTCGAGGGAGCGGCCGAGGCCATGGCGCGGGTCTACGATCCCCGCCACGGCGGGTTCGGCACGGCGCCGAAGTTTCCCCATCCCGGCGCGGTGAGCTTTCTGCTGGAGCGCTGGCTCGATACCGGTGACGACAGCCACCGCGCCATCGCCGAGCATACACTCGGCGCCATGGCACGAGGCGGCGTGCACGACCAGCTCGGTGGCGGATTCCACCGCTACAGCGTGGACGAGCGATGGGTGGTGCCGCACTTCGAGAAGATGGCCTACGACAACGCGGCGCTGCTGCATGCCTATCTGGACGGCCTCGCGGCGCTCAGCGACGAAGCGCATGCGGCCACCGCCCGCGGCATCGTCGCCTGGATCCGGGAGGTGCTGGCCCATCCCGACGCGGGGTACGGCGCCAGCCAGGACGCCGATGTCGGGCTGGAGGATGACGGCGACTACTTCACCTGGACGGTGGACGAGGCACGCGAGGCGCTGGGCGACGAGGCGCTGTATGATGTCGCGGCGGCGGCCTGGGACATCGGCACCGCGGGCGAGATGTCGCACGATCCCTCGAAAAACGTGCTCTTCGTCGCGGCCGACGCCGCCATGATCGCCCGCCGCCTGGGAATCGGGACGCCGGTCGCGGAGGCGCGCCTCGGCGAGGCGAAGGAGCAGCTGCTCGCGGCCAGACGGCGGCGGACGCCGCCACAGGTCGACCGGACCCGGTACACCTCGTGGAACGCCATGATCGCCGGCGCGCTGATCCGGGCCGGGGCGGTGCTCGACGATGAGTGGGCAGTGGCCCACGGCCTCGCGACGCTCCGGTGGATCCGCGCCAGCCACGCCGACCCGGCGGCACTCAGGCACAACCCCGACGGCGTCGGAGGCCTGCTCGACGACCAGGTGCAGGTGGCTGCCGCCTGTCTTGAAGCATTCGAGGTCACCGGCCTTGATGAGTGGCTCGCCTGGTCGGTCGCGATCATGGACCGGTGCTGGCGGGACTATCAGGATCCAGAGGGGGGACTATACGACACCGCGTCCGGCACGGGCGATGGGCTGCTTCCCACCAGACTCACCCCCATCGAGGACGCGCCCTCTCCCTCACCCAACGGGGTCGCGGCCATCACCATGGCTCGGCTCGGGGCACAGACCGGCGACCCGAAGTGGGCCGAACGGCGGGACGCCATCGTCACCCCATTCGCCGGCGCCGCCCCTCAGCTCGGCGTCCACGGCGCGACCCTCGCCCGGGCCCTCTCGTGGGCCGCGTTGCCCGAGTCGCACCTGGTGATCATCGAGGGGAAGAGCGCCGACGACGAAGCGACCGCGCGGGCCATGCACCAGGCTGCGCTCCGCTGTCCGCTGCCGCGGCGGGTCGTTCGGTTCGTGAAGCAGGGAACGGGAGTACCGCTCGGGCTACCGGCGGCGCTCCGCACGATGGCGGTCGCGGGGCGTGAAACACGTGCCTATGCCTGTTCCGGGAACACCTGTCAGGCACCCGCCCTGACGATGACCCAGTGGCATGAGACTCTCTCGAGGCTCGGCAACCCGGGCCCCCGATGATGGGCCGGTGCGATGCCACCTCCTCCGCTGGACCGGCCCATTTGGCGATCCCCCGGGGCGGCGGTACTTTCCGGGCCGGCAGGCAGCAGTCCACCACACACCCCTTGCCCCATCGGACCCATGAAGACCGCCACGATCGAGACCAGCCGCGGAACGATCATCGCCGAGCTGTTCGATGAGGAAGTCCCCGGCACGGTGGAGAACTTCTCCAAACTGGCCAACAGCGAGTTCTATGACGGCCTCCGGTTCCACCGGGTCATCCCCAACTTCATGATCCAGGGCGGCTGCCCCCTATCGAAGGAAGCCAATGACCCGCGGGCAGGCACCGGCGGGCCCGGCTACAAGATCAAGTGCGAGACCAGCCGCAACGTGCACAAGCATGTGGCCGGCACCCTTTCGATGGCCCATGCCGGCAAGGACACCGGCGGGAGCCAGTTCTTCATCTGCCACTCTCCGCAGCCGCACCTCGACGGGAAGCACACCGTCTTCGGGCAGGTGACCAGGGGTCAGGACATCGTTAACCAGATCCGCAAGGACGACCAGATCACCTCCATCCGGGTGAGCTGAACTGTTCCTCGACTTCGCGGTCCTCGCCGACTACGCCCTGATCGATCAACAGGGGAAGCTCTCGGTCCTGGGGCTGTTCCAGCATGTCTGGGTGCCCCAGTTCCCCTCGATGCACCCACGCGCTCACCTGGTCCTCCGGGTGCGGGGCCGCCGCAGCGAGATCGGCGACCACACGATGCGTATCCGGTTCGTGGACGAACGCGGGAGCACGCTGCTGGAAGGGGACGGAAGGGTGCAGTTCGGCGAACCGCCGGCCGGGGTGACCGAAGTGGAGGCCGGGGCGGTGCTGGTCTTCGACCTGCCGTTGCCCGCCCCCGGGCATTATGCCTTCGAGATAAGTCTCGACGGGGGCGAGGTATACCGGGTGCCGCTCACCGCGGCCGCGGTACCGGGCCAGATGGCCGGCGGCGAGGGGCACCCCCTCCATTAGTCCCGGACCTGCCACCCGGAAATCCCGTCGACTCTTCGCTTTGACATCTCTCCCGCCGACCTGTATTCTATCTTCGGCCGCGCCTTGGCGGCCCCTCATTCGATCCCCCAGTCGTACTCCTTCCTGTGGAGCAGATCTATGCGGCGGTTCCACGTTTGGCTGGCCGTCGGTGGACTGGTCGCCCTCGCGGGCGCTCCGGGTCTTGCGTCGGCCCAGGGGTTCAGCGTCAACGAGCACGGCACCTGCGCCATGGGCCGGGCCGGCACCGGTGTCGCAGCCCCCTGCAATGACGGTTCTTCGATGTTCATGAATCCGGCCGGATTGACCCAGCTGAAGAAGGGTCAGACCCAGATCTCGGTCGGGGCCACGTTCATTCGGCCCAGTGGCGGCTTCGAGGCGGACACTGGCGGCACCAGCGACCTCGAAGACCACACCTTCCCTGTCCCCGCGCTGTACGTGAGCCACGGCTTCAGCGAGAAGTTCGCCGCCGGCCTCGGCGTGTTCGCGCCGTACGGCCTCACGACCGACTGGGTGAAGAAGGACAATGGCGTCCTCTTCCCGGGCCGGTTCAGCTCCTACAAGAGCCACATCGCCAACATCTACATCCAGCCCACAGTCGCCTACAAGATCGTCGACCGGATGAGCATCGGCGCGGGCTTCGATTTCAACATGGCCAAGCTCGAGCTCAAGCAGCGGCTCGACCTGTCGGAGGTCGAGGTCGCGCCGGGCGTCACGTTCGGCAACCTCGGCATCGCCTACGGCACCGACTTCGCCGACGGAACCGTCGAAGGCGACGCGACCAGCATGGGATTTCACATCGGGACCACGGTCGAGGTGACCGACAAGATCTCCATCGGGTTCCGCTATCTGTCGCGTCACACGGTGGATGTGGACGACGGCGAAGCGACGTTCGACCAGGTCTACACCGGCATCATCCTGCCCGCAGGCAACCCCTTGGGCGCGCCGGCGGGGACTCCGCTCGACACTATCCTGGCCGCCCAGTTCGTCGCGGGGGGTACGCTCTCGAAGCAGAAGGGTACGACGTCGCTGCAGCTGCCGGAGCAGTACACCCTCGGCGCGGCCTTCAAGGCCACCGAGCGGCTCTCGCTCCTGTTCGACTGGACCATGACCAACTGGGAAGTCTGGGACGAAGTGGTGCTGAAGCTCGCCAAGGCCGGCACCAACACCCTGCCGCAGAACTACGACAAGACCTACGCCTACCGGTTCGGCGCCGAGTATGGGATCGGCAACGGCCGCGTCGTCCGGGGCGGCTTCATCACCCACAACGGCGCGGCACCGGACGAGACCGTGACCCCGACCCTGCCGGAAGGCGGTCGCTCCGAGTTCACTCTCGGTTTCGGCACCGGCATCGGCAGCAGCGGTTCCCTCGACCTCGCCTATCAGTACATCGACCAGGGCGACCGCCGCGGGCGCACCCGGGGCTATCCGGCGGCCAACGACGGCGTCTACTCGTTCAACGCACATCTCTTCGGCGCCACCTTCACCTGGAACTTCTGACCGACAGGGAATCGAACCATGACATTCAAGCGCACTGCCGCTGCCCTGCTGGTCGCGCTGCCACTGCTGACCAGCTGCTATGCGGATGACGAGCTCGCGCCCAAGCCGGCGCCGCCCATCGACGCGATCTTCGAGCGTTATGTCTCGCTCGGCAACAGCCTCACCGCCGGCTTCCAGTCCGCCGGTCTCAATGACAGTCTCCAGCGGCGGGCGTACCCGAACCTGCTCGCCGCCGCCATGGAGACACGGTTCAACTACCCACAATTGAGTGGCCGGGGTTGTCCGCCGCCTTTCATCAACAACGTCACCCAGGCCCGGGTCGGCGGCGGCACCGCCGCCACCTGTGATCTCCGCACCATGGTCCTCGGCCCCATGAACAACCTGGCCTTCCCAGGCGCCGAAGTGGCGGAGCTGCTCGACAATTTCGGCGATTCGCCCTCGGCGACGGACGTGTACAAGACTTTCCTGCTCGGCGGGCGGACCGAAATCGAGGTCATGGCGGAGCGGAACCCGACCTTCGTCTCGGTCTGGGCCGGCTCCAACGACGTGCTCGGGGCACTGCTCTCGACCAACCCGGGAGATCCTGCGCAGGTCACCGACCCCACCACTTGGGCCGCGAGCTACGACGCGGTGCTCGATGCCATCGAGGCAGAGGGCGCCGACGCCGTGTTGCTTTCCGTGCCGGACGTGACCGTGATTCCCTATGCCAACTCGGCCGCGATCTGGTACTGCGCCAAGAACGGCGGCTGCCCTGCGCCATTCCCGCCCCAGAACCCGCTTCTGGCGGCCATTCCCACATTTAGCGTAAATGCGAACTGCGCCCCGGTACCGCCGGCGGGCGGCGGCATTCTCGTCCTGGTGCCATTCCCGGTCGCCTTTGCCAAGGTGAACGCCGCACTCGGCGGCACGCCCACCAGCATCGACTGCTCGGTGGATGCCGAGGTCGTCACGGCGGCGGAAACCCAGAACCTGGCGACCGCGGTGGCAACCTACAACGCGCACATCGCGGCCGAAGCCACAGCCCGTGGATTCGCTTACCTCGACGTCAACCCCGCGCTCAACGCGCTGGTGGCGAACGGGACCATCCCGCGATTCCCGATTATCTGGGTGACCACGAGGTAAGCGAATCCA
>JAOUIC010000443.1 GCA_029884275.1 Gemmatimonadota bacterium
GCTACCCCGGGCTGGCCGGCCGCGTGTCCGAGGTCCGGGACCAGATCGCCGAACGGCAGGCCGTCCGCGGCTGGACCCACGAGGTCACCATCATCGCGGTGACCAAGACCCACCCGGCCGAAGCCGTTCGCGCGGCATCCGCCGCGGGCCTGACCGCCGTGGGAGAGAACCGGGTCCAGGAGGCGCTGCCGAAGCAGGAGGCGCTCAAGGACGTGGCGGTCGAGTGGCACCTGATCGGGTCCCTGCAGAAGAACAAGGCGCGCCTCGCGGTGAACCGCTTCGCGCTGATTCATTCGGTGGACCGGCTGGACCTCGCGGTGGAGCTCGACCGTCGCGCCGCCGGGTCACAGGCGGTGCTGGTCCAGGTGAACTGCTCCGGCGAGCCGCAGAAGGGCGGGATTGAGCCCGACGCACTGCCGGATCTGCTCGAGCACCTCGCGGCGCTGCCGCAGGTCCAGGTCCGCGGGCTCATGACGATGGCGGAACTGACCGACGATCCGGCGGTCCAGCGCCGCGCGTTCGCGCTGCTGCGAAGGCTGCGGGACGAGGCCGAGAACGGTGGTCCGCGGCTGCCGGAATTGTCGATGGGGATGTCGGGCGACTATCTCGTCGCCGTCGAGGAAGGGGCCACCATGGTCCGGTTGGGAACCATTCTGTTTGGGGAGCGCGGCCGATGAACGACGAAGCGTTTCACCTGACCCCCGGCGACGTCCGGGCCCAGGAGTTCCAGCGCACGTTCCGAGGCTATGCACCGGCGCAGGTGGACGAGTTCCGTGGCCGCATCGCCGAGGAACTCGATCGCCTGCTGCGCGAGCGCGCCAAGCTCGAGGAACGGGTGCAGAACTTTCAGGAACAGCTGCGCGCCTTCCGGGAACGTGAGCGCGCCATGAATGAGGCGCTGCTCGCCGCCCAGCAGCTCCGGGTCGCGGCGCAGGAGCAGGCCGAGCGCGATGCCGAATCGGTGCTGCGGGAGGCCCGCTCGGAGGGGATGAGAATCCTCTCCAAGGCGCAGGACGAGGAACGCCAGACTCGCGAGCGGCAGGAGATGCTGCAGCGGCAGTTCGCGGCCTACCTCAGCAACTTCCGCGCGCTGCTGGAGCGCCAGCTGGGCGAGATCGACGGACTCCAGACCCACAGCCAGCTCGCCCATCAGGTCCAGACCGAACTGCTGCTCAAGCGGCACGCATGACCGGCGCTGACCTGTACCAGCGGATCGAGCGGGCCCGTGACGCCATCCGGGCCCGCTCCTCCGTCGCGCCAGAGGTCGCCGTCATCCTCGGCACCGGGCTCGGCGGCCTCGCCAAGGAGATCGAAGTCGAGACGGCGATCCCTTACGAGGAGATCCCCGACTTCCCGCTCAGCACGGTCGAGAGCCACGCGGGCCGCCTCCTGCTGGGCCGGTTGCGGGGAAGGGCCGTCGTGGCGATGCAAGGACGGCTGCACCGCTACGAGGGGTATTCCCTGCAGGAGGTCACCTTCCCGGTGCGGGTCATGCGCGCGCTCGGCGCCCGGACGCTGGTGGTCACCAACGTGTCGGGTGGCATGCATCCGCTCTGGGCCGCCGGCGAGCTGGTCCTGATCGCGGACCACATCAATTTCCTCGGCGACAACCCGCTGCTCGGCCACAACGACGAGCGGCTCGGTCCCCGGTTCCCGGACATGTCGGATCCGTACGATACCGGGCTCCGGACCCTCGCCCGCAAGATCGCCCTCGAACAGGGTGTGACGCTGCGCGAGGGAGTGTACGTGGCGGTGCCTGGCCCGAACCTCGAGACCCGGGCCGAGTACCGCATGCTCCGCACCATCGGGGCCGACATCGTGGGTATGTCCACCGTCCCCGAGGTGATCGTGGCGATTCATGGCGGCATGAAGGTCGCCGGTTTTTCGATCATCACCGATCAGTGCCTGCCGGACGCTCTCGCCCCGGTGGCCATCGAGACCATCCTCGCCATTGCCGCCCGCGCAGAGCCCGGGTTGACCCGCCTGGTAGGCGCGCTGGTGGAGCGACTCGACACTTGACCTATCAACCCTGGCCCGAGGGCGGCGCCGACCGACTCGAGCAGGATCTGCTGGACCGCTGGGCCGGGGAACGCCTGTTTCATCAGACGCTGGCGGCCACGCGGGAGGGGAAGCCGTTCGTGTTCTACGAGGGGCCGCCGACGGCCAACGGCAAGCCGGGCATCCACCACGTCTTTTCCCGCACCATCAAGGACCTGATCTGCCGCTTCCGCGCCCTCCAGGGCCATGCCGTCACCCGGATCGCGGGCTGGGACACCCACGGGCTGCCGGTCGAGATCGAAGTGGAAAAGCAGCTCAAGCTCAATGGCAAGAAGGCGATCGAGGAATACGGCGTCGAGGCGTTCAATCGGCTCTGCCGCGAGAGCGTGTTCACCTACAAGGCGGACTGGGAGCAGCTGTCCAGCCGGATCGGCTACTGGCTGGACTACGATAACGCCTACATCACCTACTCGAATCCATACGTCGAAAGCGTGTGGAACATCCTGCGACGCCTGTTTGACCGCGGCCTGCTCGACCGGGGGCACCGCGTACTCCCCTACTGCCCGCGGTGCGGGACGGTGCTGTCCAGCCATGAGCTGGCGCTGGGATACGAGGAGATCCGGGATCGGTCGATCTACGTCACCTTCCC
>JAOUIC010000444.1 GCA_029884275.1 Gemmatimonadota bacterium
TGATCCGGGAGCAGGGCAGGCGGGGGCACCCGGCGCCGGCGCCCGGTCTCAGCACCTCGCTCCGGCAGTGGCGCGCGCGAATCGGCGTCTGGCTGTTCTTCGCGACTTTGCATGTCTGGAACGTTGGCTTCCTGCACCTCACGTGGGGCGAGCGCTGGCGCTTCTGCCTCGCACTGATCGGGCTCTGACCGACGAGGATCGCGGGTTCGGCGGGTGGAACTTGTCGTCCGGCCCAACGTATTGCGCCAGCACGATCCATTGCCGGCGTGCCGTCGCCAATCCCTCAGGAGGACCCATGCTGCCGCGGTTCCTGCTCACCGCTGGTCTCACGCTGGTCACCGTATCTGCTGCTTCCGCCCAGAACGTCCCCCTCACCCTCCCGCGGGAGAGTCAGCCGGCGACGGTCTCACAGGGCATCGGGCTGACCGATATCTCGGTGTCATATCACCGGCCGGCGGTGAAGGGGAGGAAGGTGTGGGGCGGGCTGGTCCCGTTCGACGTCGTCTGGCGCGCCGGCGCCAACGAGAATACGGTGCTGACCGTGACCAGTCCCTTCACCATCGGCGGCGCGGCGCTCCCCGCCGGGCGCTACGGCCTGCACTTCCTGCCGACCGCCACCAGCTGGACCCTGATCGTGAGCCGGCAGGCCAACAACTGGGGGAGCTTCAGCTACCACCCCTCCGATGATGCGGCCCGTGTCCCGGCCAGGACCAGGGCCGCCGAGTTCGTCGAGCATCTGCAATACTCGATGGACAACCCGACCGATTCCTCGGTGACGCTCACCATGCGGTGGGAACGGCTGGCGGTGTCGGCGCCGATCACCGTGAACTCGCGCGACGTCGTGCTCGACAGCATCGCCCAGCAGCTGCACGGCATCCCGCAGTTCTTCCCGCAAGGATGGCTCGAGGCGGCGGAGTGGGCCGCGGCGAACGGCTTCCCCGAGCAGGCCGACCGCTGGGCGGACAGCTCATTGCTGCGCGGGCCCAGCTTCGGCGCACTCGAGCTCAAGGCGCAGGTGCTCGAACGCCAGGGCGACGCCGCGGGCGCGAAAGCGGCGCACGACCGGGCGCTCGCCATCGCTACCGAGGCCGACATCAACCGGCTCGGTTACCGGCTGCTGCAGCAGGGGAAGACCGACGAGGCCATCGCGCTGTTCCGGCAGAACACCAGGAACTATCCCAGGTCCTGGAACACCTTCGACAGCCTGGGTGAGGCGCTGGCCGCCAAGGGCGACATCAAGGGGGCCCGCGCCAGCTACGAGAAGGCGCTCGCGATGGCCCCCGACGAACCGCAGCGGGCACGGATTCGCCAGATCCTCGCCGGACTGAAGTAGCGGCTGGCCGCGAGGCCGCGGTTCCCTTGCCGCGGCTTCGCACGCCCCGTATTTTCGCCCATCCTCCGTCGAAACGGGGCGGAACGCCGGTCTTGAAGTCCCTCCTCTCCACCTGGTGGACACCTGTTGACTGAAGAGAATCGGAGGCAGGTCCACCCCCTCGTGGGACTGGACTACACCCTTCGGCTGGTCGGCCATTTCGGCGTGATGCTGATCCTCTTCTCGGCCTTCACCGGCCAGCGCGAGCCGACCGCGCTCTGGCTGGCCGCGGCGGCACAGGGAGTGGTGTGGCCGCACCTGGCGTATCTGGGGGCTAGGTCCGCCGCCGCCGTCCTACCGCCCTACCGCCCAAACACTCCCTTCCGCACCTCCACCTCCCGCTCCAGTCGGCCGCACATCAGCTCGCAGAGCCGGAGCACATCCTTGTCGGCCAGCCGGTAACAGGTGGTGATTCCCTCCTTCCGCCGCTCCACAAAGCCGGCGGAGTGGAGATGCTGCAGGTGCTTCGAGACATTGGCCTGGCCGAGACCGGTTGCCTCCAGGATCTCGGTGACCGTCCGCTCACCCTGCCTGAGCGAGCTGAGGATTTCGAGCCGCGACGGTTCGGCCAGGGCCTTGAACCGCTCGGCGATGGCACGGAGCTGCTTCGGTGTGAGGTTGCGATCCGGCATCGGGTCCCCGGGAATCTCGGTACAAATCACCATATAAGAATGCACTCATGAATGGCCGTCTGCCACCGTTCTGCCGGTCAGGCGGCGCGGTGGCCAGGGTTGACATCACTACTATATAGCTATATAGTTATAACAAGAAGCGCAAGCTCGGAGTCGTCCCGAAAGGGGAGTTCCCGTGTTTCGTCAATCATCGCAGGCGGTTCTCATTGCCCTCGCGCTCGGTGTCCCCGCCGGAGCGGCAGGCCAGTCACCGTTGACCCTGGCCGAGGCACTGCAGCGCGCGGAGACCGGTGCATATGCAAACCGGGCGGCGGCGGGGGAGACCGCCACCCGCGGCGGCCTGGCCCTGCAGCCGTACCGTGGCATCCTCCCCTCGGTCCGGGTCGAGTCCGGCTACATGAGGACCACCGACCCGCTCAACGCCTTCGGATTCACCCTGCGCCAGCGCGCGGTCTCCCTCGCCTCGTTCAACCCCGCCACGCTCAATGATCCCGACCCGATCGGCAACCTGATGACGGGACTGGTCCTGGAAGCGCCGCTGCTCAACTTCGACGCCTGGTACGGCCGGAGCGCCGCCGCCAGCGCGCATGACGCCACTCGCGCCGCCGAGGACTGGACCAGGCAGGGAACGGCGATCCAGG
>JAOUIC010000024.1 GCA_029884275.1 Gemmatimonadota bacterium
GTCCTGCGCCGCGGCCGGGGCCGGAGTCGCGTGTTCGTCTCCTTCGATACCGCCGGGCTTCCTGATTCCGCGGCGCCCCTGATCCGCTCTTGCGGGCCGGGAATGGCCCGGTCATCATCGGGTATCCCGTATGGAGCCCGCATGCGATTTGCCATCTGTCTGCTCACCCTCGCCACTGCGGCCCCGGCCGCGGCGCAGGACCACCGCCGGCCGATCGCGCTCGAGGACCTCACCCGCCTCCGCGATGTCCTGGATCCCCAGCTCTCGCCAGACGGCAGCTGGGTGGCCTACACCGTCTCCGGCGTCAACCGCGAGCTCGACGAGCACACCAGCGATCTGTGGATGACCGGCTGGGACGGCCGCGCCACGGTTCGGCTGACCAGCACGCCGAAGGCCAGCGAGCACACCCCCCGGTGGAGCCCGGACGGTCGGCATCTCGCCTTCCTCTCCGACCGCGGCGAGGGCGGCTCCGACCAGCTCTGGCTGCTGAGCCGCCGTGGAGGCGAGGCTGAGCAGCTGACGTCCCTCGGTCGGGACATCGAGGACTACGCCTGGTCCCCGAACGGTGACCGGCTGGTGCTGGTCATTCCCGATGACGGCTCGGTCGAGGTGACCGAAGTGCTGACTGCTTCACCCGAGGAAGAACCGGCGGAGCGGGCGCCGCCGCCCCGGGATACGGCCGGGCGCAACACACCGCCGCCGCTCGTCATCGACCGCTATCACTTCAAGACCGACCAGGAGGGGTATCTCCGGAACCGGCGGCGGCGGCTCTACCTCTTCGCGCTCGACACCCGTCAGCTGGTGCAGCTCACCTACGGCGCGGCGGACGACCGGCTCCCCGCCTGGTCGCCCGACGGGCAGTACCTGGTCTTCACCAGCAAGCGAGTCGGAGAGGATCCCGACCGCCACGACAACTGGGACCTCTGGGTCATTCAGGCGGCGCCTGGTGCCGTTCCCCGCCAGCTGACGACCTTCACCGGCCCCGACGCCCACCCCGAGTGGGAGAGCCCGCCGGCGTGGAGTCCCGACGGGCGGACTATCGCCTACCTCCAGGGTGGTCCCGACTCCCTCATCTACTACGCCGGCCCCCGCCTTGCGACCCTGCCCTGGGGGGGGAGCGCGCCGCCGGCCCTGCTCACCGCGGCGCTCGACCGCCATGTCTTCGATCCTCGCTGGAGCGCTGACGGCAAGTCGCTCTATTTCCGCCTGGAGGATGACCGGAGTACCCATCTGGCCCGGATCCCGGCCGGTGGCGGCGCGATCGAGCGGCTGGCCCCGGGCCGCCACACGGTCCGCGGGCTGACGTCGGCGCGGGATGGTCGGGTCGCCACCCTGCTCAGCTCACCCGATTCCCCGGCTCGGGTCATGGCGCTCGACAGCGGGGCGTACCGGCCCCTCTCGACCCAGAACGACTCACTCCTCGCCACCCTCAGGCTGGCGCCAGTCGAGGAGGTCACCGCCAGGAGCCGCGACGGGACCACGATCAACGGCTTCCTGGTGCGCCCGACCGACTATGCGGCCGGCACCCGGTATCCCGCGGTGCTCTGGCTGCACGGCGGCCCGGTGTCCCAGTTCTCCGCCGAATTCCATTTCTGGTGGCAATTGCTGGCCGCGGAGGGCTACGCCGTCATCGGCATGAATCCACGGGGCAGTTCCGGCCGGGGGGAGAAGTTCTCCCTCGGCATCTGGGCCGACTGGGGCAATCGCGACGTCCAGGACGTCCTCGCCGGAGTGGACCACGCCGTCGCCGCCGGCATCGCCGACCCCGCCAGACTCGGCGTGGGAGGCTGGAGCTACGGCGGGATGCTGACCAACTACGTGATCGCGCGGGACCCCCGGTTCCAGGCGGCAGTGAGCGGGGCTGGCATTTCGAACATCCTCGCGGGGTACGGCACCGACCAGTACGTTCGCGAGTACGAGAAGGAGCTCGGCACGCCATGGAAGCACACCGACCGCTGGCTCAAGCTGTCCTTCCCGTTCCTCAAGGCCGACCGGATCACGACGCCGACGCTGTTCATGTGCGGCGAGAAGGACCTCAACGTCCCGCTCCTCAATTCGGAGCAGATGTACCAGGCGTTGCGCAGCCTCAACGTGCCGACGCGCCTGGTGGTGTACCCAGGGGAGTCCCACGACATCGAGCGACCAAGCTACCAGCGGCATCGCTTCGGGCAGTGGCTGGCCTGGTACGGCGAGTACTTGCGGCGCCAGTGAGGTCAGGACGTGCGAAGGGCCCTCCATCGCTGGAGGGCCCCGGGCCGATACCGCAGGCGGCTCTCACCGCAGGCGGATCATCATCCCGTCGCAACGGGTCGGACAAGAAAAGTTCCCATCAGATCGGGCCGCCGCGGCATCCAGCACCGGGGCCGCCCTCGGTCCTCCTCTCACTTGTTGTGCTGCCTCCACGTTACCGCCCGGGATGAATTCGTCAAGATCCGGATTCCGACACACCCACCCGTTCGAGGCCCCAGTCCAGCCATGAGACACTCCGCCGTGCCCGTGCTGGGACAGGTTGGCCGGCCGATGCCCCTTTCCGACCTCGCCCGCAGGCGCTGGGATGCGATCGTGGTCGGCGCCGGCCACAACGGGCTCACCTGCGCCTTCTATCTCGCCCGGGCCGGGAAGCGGGTGCTGGTGCTCGAGGCTCGCGACCGGATCGGCGGTGCGTGCACCCTCGAGGAAACCTGGCCCGGCTACCGGATCTCTCCGTGTGCCTACGTGGCGGGATTGCTCCACCCCCGGGTCATCGGCGACCTCGAACTGCCGAGACGGGGATATGAGTGGACCCCGGCAATGGGCGGGTACTTCGTCCCGTTCGAGGACGGGTCGAGCATCCAGCTGTGGGATGACCCCGCGAAGGCGGACGAGGAGCTCAGCCGGTTCAGTCCGCGGGACGTGAAGGGCCGGCACGAGATGCACGCCCTCATGGGGAGGATCTGCGACGCCCTGCGGCCGCTCGACGACCGCGACACCTGGCTCCACCGCGCCCCGACCCGGCCCGAGCTCGAGGCGCGGCTCGGCCACGACCGGGACGCGATCGGCCTGCTGTTCGACTGGTCCATGGCGGAGCTGACCGAGAAGTTCCTGGCCGACGAACGGATGCGAATGGCGTACATGGGGCAGGGCGTGGTCGGAAGCGCGGCGAGCCCCTTCGATCCCGGCACTGCCTCGATCTACTTCCACCACTACTCCGGCAGGCTCGATGCCGGCGAACCGGGCGCCTGGGGCTACGTGAAGGGTGGCATGGGGATGGTCTCCTTCCTCATCCACGATGCCGCGGTCGAGGCAGGAGCCGTCGTTGCCGCGGGTGCTCCAGTGGCCCGGATCATCCCGGGCGATGGGGTGGAGCTCGAGGGCGGGGAGCGGATTCGGGCCCCGATGGTGTTCTCCAATGCCGACCCCGTGGCCACCGCCCGCCTGCTCGGTCCGGCGGCCGACCCCGCCTGGCGACGCCGGGTTGAGGCAATCCCGATGAAGAGCATGACCGTGAAGTTCAATGCCGCTCTTTCGGAGCTGCCCGATTTCACCGCACGCCCCGGCACCCGGATGCCCCATCACCTCGCGACGATCAACACACCGCTCACCGCGAGGGAGTGGCGCGAAGGTCACGCGGCGGCCATGGCGGGCCGGTTGCCGGCGAAGGTGTGGACCGAGATCTACCTCCAGACCGCCTACGACCCAAGCGTGGCCCCGGCGGGAAAGCACGTCATGAGCGTGTTCTCCCAGTATGTCCCCCATGAGTTCGCCGCCGGCACATGGGACGATCAGCGCGATGCCGCGGGACGACTGGTACTCGACTCGATCAGCCGGTTCTGCTCCAACCTCCCCGGCGCGGTGCTGGCCTCAGAAACCCTCGGCCCTCCGGATGTCGAACGGAGGTTGGGCCTGACCGGTGGCCAGATCTTCCAGGGCGAATGCCTCCCGGAGCACATGTGGGAGAACCGCCTCAGCTATCGCACGCCGATGGAAGGCGTGTTCCTCTGCGGTGCCTGCACCCATCCGGGCGGCAGCGTCATCGGTATCAACGGCCGGAACGCGGCCTGCGAGGCGCTCGGGCTCCTCGACTGACCCCCGGAATCGAGCCCCGGCCGGTCGGGGTACTTGTGCGAAATGTCACAACGGCCAACCTTCGATAGGTGCATGGTACGGGGGCTTTGGAGGAACGCGGTAGACCGCCGAGTCGGGTCATCTATCACCAGCGGTAAGTTGCTGTCTCACAGGGTGTTAGGGAGGGTTCCATGGGGCATGCTCCTTGCCGACTCGAAGGGTGTTCGAACCCCACTCTGGTGACTGCCTTGGGCAGTCCTGGAGGCCGCAGCTTCCCAGTGCATCACGAGGGATCGGTGCCACGAGCTTCGCGAGCCGGTTTCACCCTGGTCGAGATCCTGATGGTCATCGTGCTCATCGGGATCATGACGGCCATCGGCTTCCCCAAGATGCGCGATGGGCTGGTGAAGAGCGATGTGAAGAGCGCCCGGTCACAGGCGATGCTGCTCTACGCCCAGGGACGGGCCTCGGCGCAGGAGAGCGGCCGCGCGATAACGCTCAGTTTCGCCGGCAACACCGCGCTCCTGACCGGCACTCCGAGGCTTCTCGCCGGGGCGGGGACCATCGACACCATCGCCGGCCCCATCAACCTCGTGACCACCTACAAGGTGACCGTGACCGGCAACCCGTCCACGGCGCTGACGATCGATCCACGCGGGTTCGGCAGCTCGGCCGGTACCACGATCACCTTCACGCGCGCGGGATACAGCGACAGCATCGTGGTGAGCAACTTCGGGAGGATCATCGATTGAGCAACAGCGAACGCGGGTTCACGCTGGTCGAGGTGCTCGTCGCCGTGGTGATCCTCAGCATCGGCCTGCTGGCGGTCGCGGCGGGGTCGGCGCTGGTGTTCCGGATGCTGGGACAGGGGAAGCGGACCAGCCGGGTCTCGGCGGTCATGGTGCAGCAGATGGAGACCCTGCGGCGCCAGGCCAACAGCACCGATCCGCGGTGCACCGGCCTCGCGGCCGGGACGGCGACGCCGCTGCCGGGCTACACCTCGACCTGGACCATCACCACCGTCGGCAACACCCGGCAAATCCGGCTGATCGTGCAGTATCCCACCACCCGCGGCACCGACGTGGACACGCTGCGCGGCGTGCTGGAGTGCTACTGATGCGGAACTCCCGGAGCGGGTTCACCCTGATCGAGCTGCTGATCACCCTGGTCATCGTCTCGTTCGTGGCGATGGGCATCCAGCGGATCTTCGTCACCCAGCAGCGGCTCACGGTGGCGCAGGTGGAACAGGCCAATCTCCAGGCCAACATGCGGCTCGGCGGCACCGCTCTCCTCGGCGAGCTGCTCCAGATGGGGCCCGGTTCCCCCGGAGGCAACGACCTGGTGGCCATGGGCGCCAGCAGCCTGACCTACCGCTCCATCCGTGGCGAGGCCATCGCCTGCCAGGTTTCGGCGACCCAGGTGCGGATTCTCCAGACGCCGAGCTACCTCTCGCGGCCAATCACGACGTCGGACAGTATCCTGCTCTTCGTCGAGAACAGCCCCAGCATGACGAGCGACGACAGCTGGATCGCCATCCCGATTACCGCCGTGAACAACGCCAGTACCTGCGGCGCCAGCGTGGCGACCGCGCTGACGACCACAGTCGCCACGCCGCTCGCCAACATCGTGCTCAACGCCCCGGTGCATATCTTCGAGGTGATGCAGATCGCTCAGGTGACCTCCGGTGGCGAGAACTGGCTCGGCGCCCGGTCGGTGAGCGCCGGCCAGGCCCTGCAGCCGGTGGTCGGGCCGCTGGCCACGACCGGACTCAGCTTTGCCTACTTCGATTCGCTGGGGAACACGACCGCCACCGCCGCCAATGTCCGGAGCATCCGCGTCACGCTCCGCGGAGTCAGCGAAGACGCCGTGCGACAGGCGGGCACCTCCAGCACCGTGCAGAACCTGCGGGACAGCGTGGTGTTTCAGCTCTCGGTCCGGAACTCCCCCCTGCCCTGACGTCCGTCACAAGGAGACCAGATGGCAACGCCGTTGCTTCAGGATCGTCGCGGGATGGCCCTACCGCTCGCCCTCTTCGCGCTGGTGATCACCAGCGCGATGATGATGGGGGTGTTCTACGTGGGCCGTCTGGAACAGCGCATGGGCGGCGGGTCAGTCCGCAAGCTGCAGGCGTTCGAGGCGGCCGAGGCGGGCGCCGCCCGGGTGCTCAACAACTGGACTGCCGGGAACTACAACAACATGGCGGTTGGTGCCAGTTCCACCATCGCGCTCGACTCGACGGGACTGGGGGGCGGGACCTCGTACACCGCCTCGGTCTACAAGATGAGCAATACCAAGTACCTGATTCAGTCCAACGGCCAGCTCCGCCTCGGTGGCGGCCGAGTGGCCGCGCGCCAACGGGTCGTACGGCTGGTCGGGCTCAACCTGCCCAACATCAACATGAGGGCCGCGGTCAGCACCCGTGGCGGTATCCAAGTCTCGGGCAGCTCACAGATCAGTGGAGTGGACCACATCCCGACCGGTTGGGGCGGCGTCTGCCCGGCGGCGGGGCCTGCCCAGGCCGGCATCCGTGACTCGAGCGGCTCCATCTCCGCCAGCGGTGCATGCAGCGGCTACTCCTGTGTGACCGGAAGTCCACAGGTGGCAACCGACCCGACCCTCAATACCGCAGCCTTCACCGTGTTCGGCGATCTCACCTTCGCGGATCTCGCCGCCATGGCCAACATCACCACGACCGGCGGCACATGGAACGGCCTGGCGCCCGCGGTATCCGGTGGTGCCTGCAACACCGCTGTCAACACCAACTGGGGCGACCCGCTCAACATCGCCGGCGCCTGCGCCAACTACTTCCCGATCATCTATTCCTCGGGGAACATCCGCCTGACCGGTGGCTACGGCCAGGGCATCCTGCTGGTGAATGGCGACCTCGACTTGTCGGGCGGCGTCCAATTCTTCGGGCCCGTCATCGTCATGGGCGAGGTCCGGTCCACCGGCACTGGTGGCCACATCACCGGCGGCGTGATGTCCCGCGACGCGAACCTGACCATCAGCACCTTCACCGGCAACTCAGTGGTGGACTTCTCCGCGTGCGCCGTGGACCGGGCGCTGCGCGGTTCGGCCCGGGCCAAGCCTCTCAGCTCCCGGGGCTGGGCGCAGATCTACTAGCCCGATCCGACCGTCCAGCGGCCGCCGGTTCCCTTGGGGAGCCGGCGGCCGCATCTTTTTCCGCATGCGAACCGATTCAGGCGCTGGCATGTGGAGCCGGATCCCTGCGGCGCTCCCAGGGCTGGTCTTCGCCCTGGCGCGCCCTGTCCCGGCGAATGCCCAGACACCACGCGACACCACCGCGCTGATCCTGCTCGGCACGGGCACTCCGGTCCCAAGCCCGTCTGCCCAGGGGCCCGCGACCGCTGTGACGGTGGGGGACCGCATCTTCCTGTTCGACGCCGGGGCCGGCGTGATGCGGCAGATGGCGGCCGCGAACCTGCCCTACCGCGGTGGCCCGATCACCGGTGTCTTCCTCACCCACCTGCACAGCGATCACACCCTCGGCCTGCCGGATGTCATCCTCACATCGTGGGTGATGGGACGGCAGCGGCCGCTCTCGATCATCGGACCACCGGGCACACGCGAGATGGCCGACCACATCCTGGCCGCCTGGCGGGAAGACATCGCGGTACGGACCGATGGGCTGGAGCATGGGGTCCCCGGTGGGCACCGCGTCGCCGTCACCGAGACGAAAGGCGGGGTGGTGTACGACTCCGCCGGAGTGCGCATCACGGCGATTCCGGTGCCCCACGGCAACTGGGCCTGGAGCCTTGGCTACCGAGTCGACGCACCGGGCCGAAGCATCGTCCTCTCGGGAGACACGCGGCCGAGCGAGGCGCTGGCGGAAGCGGCGCGCGGGGTGGATGTGCTGCTGCACGAGGTGTACCCCGAGGTCCGCCTCCAGCCGGAGCCGCGGCCCGGCGGCGAGGACTGGGTCGCCTACATGCGTTCGTTCCACACCTCGGACCGCGAGCTTGGCGCCCTCGCCGCGCGGGCGAAACCGGGCCTGCTCGTGCTGCATCACGTGGTCCGGATGGGCGCCAGCGACGAGGAACTCATCGCCGGTGTGCGCGCGGGAGGATTTCGCGGGCCGGTGGTGGTCGGCCACGACCTCCAGCGGTTCTGACGGCAGGGACGGTGGCGTGAGGCAGGTTGCGGCGTTAGCGTCATTGGCGTCGATACTGTCGTGGCCGCCCTTTCACCCAGCCGCCGATGCCCGCACGCGACCCGTTCCACATCACCCTGGCCGAAGCATTGAGCAGGATGCCCGGGCCGTACCGCGACCACTACGCCATCATGCTGGAGCATGGCACGCTCGAGCTCGGCATCTACGCCCCCAGGGAGCGCGATCCGCAGACGCCCCACACCCGGGATGAGCTGTACGTGGTGATGCGGGGCAGCGGCTGGTTCCGCAACGGTGATGACCGGGTAGCCTTCGGGCCGGGCGATGTGCTGTTCGTCCCGGCGCACCGGCCGCATCGCTTCGAACAGTTCACCGACGACCTCGCGGTGTGGGTGATCTTCTACGGTCCGATGGGTGGCGAGGTCGGGGCACAGATCTGAAGCCGACGGGTCAACCGGCGCGACGCGCTGAACAGCGAGGAGGCTTCATGCAGGGTGCGGGCGGCACGCCGGGCGGAACCGGGATGTTCCTCGCCGGCAGCTCGATGGTCGTGGCCGGGGGCTATCTGCTCCTGACCAAGGTGACCGTCACCAGCGGGTTCTGGTCGTTCTACGGCATCAACGCCTTCGGGCTCTCCATGGTACCCCTGCTCGCTGGCATCGGAGTGCTGTTCTACGATGGCCGGTCGAAGCTCGGCTGGGCCCTCACCGGGGCCGGCTCGGTGATCATCCTCGCCGGGATCATCGCCAACCTGCAGATCTACTTCCGGCCGACCTCGCTGTTCGACACCCTCATGATCCTGGGACTCCTGGCGGGAGGGCTCGGCCTGGTGGCGCGCTCGCTCCGGGCAGCAGGGGGCCCGGGGGCCGCCTCATGACGACGCCGATCGACCCGCGCGCCAGGATCGGCCATGTGCACCTCAAGGTGGCCGATCTCGAGCGGGCGCTCGGCTTCTACTGCGGCGTTCTGGGGTTCACGCTCATCCAGCGGTACGGTCGTGGGGCTGCCTTCGTCAGCGCCGGTGGCTATCACCATCACATCGGCCTCAACACCTGGGAGAGCCTTGGCGGCGGACCGCCGCCGGCCGGCACCACCGGCCTGTATCACGTCGCGATTCTCTACCCGGACCGGGCGGCGCTGGCCACAGCGGTGCGGCGGGTACTCCAGGCCAAGGTCGCCCTCGAGGGCGCGGCCGATCACGGCGTGAGTGAGGCGGTGTACCTGCGGGATCCCGACGGCAACGGACTGGAGCTGTACCGCGACCGGGACGAGGCCGACTGGCCCAGGACCGCGGATCGTGAGCTGACCATGACCACACGCCCGCTCGACCTCGACGATCTGCTCGCCGAGCGGACGCCTGAAGCAACAGCTGGGCGTATCAGTGGCTGAGACGGCGACTCTGGCCGGGGGCTGTTTCTGGTGCCTCGAGGCCGCGTTCGAGCAGCTGCAAGGAATCAACCGGGTTGTCTCCGGCTACACCGGTGGGAAAGTCAGGAATCCGGACTACCGCTCGGTCTGCGAGGGAACCACCGGGCACGCCGAAGCGGTGCAGATCGAGTTCGACCCCGCGGTCATCTCCTACCACGACCTGCTCCGCGTCTTCTTCACCATCCACGATCCGACCACTCTCAATCGCCAGGGGGTGGACGTCGGCACCCAGTACCGCTCGGCCATCTACTGCCATACCCCTGCACAACGCGCGGACGCCGAGGTCACCATCCGTGAGCTGACCGAGGCGCGGATCTGGGCTGACCCGATCGTGACGGAAGTCGCGGCCGCGACGGAGTTCTATCCCGCTGAGGCTCATCACCAGGGGTACTTCCGTCGCAACGCCTCCCAGGCCTACTGTGCCGCGGTGGTGGCGCCGAAGGTGGCGAAGGTGCGCAAGGAGTTCTTCGCCCTGCTCAGGCGGCCCTCTTGAAGTCAATTACCTGATCACACCATCGGCGTTCCATACCGAGTGCGGCATTCTGAAACAACTGCGCCCCTCTCACTCCCCGGACCATGCCAATCTACCGCCGCCTCCTCGCCGTCCTCGGCCTGCTTACCACGGGGCTGGGCACCGGTCTCAGCGCCCAGACCGCCCAGCCCGCAACCATCGATGCGGTCGTCGCGAGGATCGACTCGCTCGCCGGCGAGGCGCTGTACGATCCGTAC
>JAOUIC010000447.1 GCA_029884275.1 Gemmatimonadota bacterium
GCACCCCCGCTCAGGGTGGTCCTCAAGGTGACCCTGCCGCTCATCGCCCCGGGCATCGCCGCGGCCGCCATGCTGGCCTTCGCGCTTTCGCTCGATGATTTCATCATCACGGTGTTCAACGCCGGCTCCAACATCACCTACCCGCTGTACGTCTACGGCGCGCGGCGCGCGGCCTTTCCCCCCCAGATCAACGTGCTCGCCACCATGATCCTGGTGGGGAGCCTGATCCTGCTCGGCATCACCAGCCTGTGGCAGAACCGCCGCCTCAAGCAGGCACTCACCGGGCCGGGACACTGAACGGCATCTGCCTCACCCGGGTGCCGGTCAGGCGCGAAATCGCGTTGGCCACCGCCGGCGCGATCGGTGGCAACCCCGGTTCTCCCACCCCTCGCGGTACGTCGGTGCTCGGGACGATGTGGACCTCCACCACCGGCGCTTCCGGCATCCGGAGCATCGGGTAGGCGTCGAAGTTGCCCTGCTTCACGCGGCCGTTCTCCACCGTGATCTCGCCGTGGAGGGCGGCGCCGAGCCCGTCGATCACGGCGCCCTCGATCTGGTAGCGCACGTTCGCCGGGTTGATGGCGACACCGCAGTCCACCGCACAGGTGACCTTGTGCACCCGCACCTTCCCGTCGGTGATCGAGACCTCGGCCACCTCGGCGACGATCGCATCACTGAAGAAGTGATGGATCGCGATCCCCTGCGCCCGTCCCTGAGGCGAGGCGCCCCACCCCGCCTTCTCGGCGGCCAGGTTCAGCACCGCCAGGTGGCGGGAAGAGTGCGCCAGCAGCTCCCGCCGGAGTTCCACCGGATCCCGCCCGGCCGCCGCGGCTAGTTCGTCCACGAAGCACTCGTTGGCGAAGCAGGTCTGGGAGGCATAGACCGAACGCCACCAGCTCACCGGCACCGGCGTGTTCATCATGCAGTACTCGACGCGCAGATTCGGGATCCGGTAGCGCAGGTCGGCCGCGCCGTCGACCGCGTCCATGTCCAGTCCGCTGGCGACCGATCCGGGCCAGCGCTGCTCGGTGATCGACGGGGTCACCACCCGGTGGAACCAGCCGGTCACCCGCCCATCACCGTCCAGACCGGCCGCCAGCCGGTGGACGCTCATGGGCCGGTACCAGTCCCTCCGGATATCATCCTCGCGAGTGAAGACCAGCTTGACCGGCATCCCGGCGGCCCGTGACAGCTGCGCCGCCTCGATGACCTCCTCGGGCAGGAAACGCCGCCCGAGGCCGCCGCCGAGCAGGGTGGTGTGCACCGTCACCTGCTCGGGGGTGAGCCCGAGCGCACGGGCCACCTCCTGCCCGGCCCAGTCGGGCGCCTGGTGTGGCGACCAGATCTCGCACCGATCGGGCCCGGTGTCGGCCACGCAGTTCATCGGCTCCATCGTGGCGTGGGCCAGGAGAGGCGCTTCGTAGGTCGCCTCGACGGAGCGGGCGGCGGCAGCGATGGCGCCCGGCGCATCGCCATCGTTGCGGGCGAGCGCGCCGGCCATCAGGGCACGGTCACGGAAGCGGCGGAAGATGTCACTCGAACTGAGCCGCGCCGCGGGACCCTCGTCCCAGCGGCACTCGAGCGACTCTCGCCCCCGGATCGCGGCCCAGGTGTTGGTCGCGACCACGGCCACGCCGCTCGGAATTTCCACCACCTTGAGGACACCGGGAACAGCGAGCGCCTTCGCCGCCTCGAACCCCAAGAGCGTGCCGCCGAAGGCCGGGCAGCGCGCGATCACCCCGTAACCCATCCCGGGCACCACCACGTCCATCCCGTAGCGGGCTCGGCCGGTGACCTTGGCCCGGGTATCCACCCCGGCGACGTCGGTCCCGATCAGCCGGAACTCCGACGCCTCCTTGAGGCGCGGGCTCTCGGGCACCGGAACCAGGGCGGCGCGATGGACGAGGTCGCCGTAGCCAAACCGCCGGCCGCTTGCCTGGTGCTCCACCGCGCCATTCCGGGCCCGGCATTCGTCCGGGGAGACGCTCCAGCGTTGCGCGGCCGCGGCCACCAGCATCTCGCGAGCCTGCGCGCCCGCCTTGCGGAGCGGCTCCCACAGCGACGAGACGCTGCTCGATCCGCCGGTGCCCATGTTACCGTAGCGCGGATGGGCATCGGCCTGGATCACGCGCACCTTGCTCCAGTCGGCCTCGAGTTCCTCGGCCAGGATCATCGGAAGTGCGGTCCGGACACCCTGTCCCATGTCGGACTTGCTGACCCAGACCGAGACCATCCCGTCCGGAGTGATCTCGACGAAGGCATTCGGCGCGAGGCCGGAGCCGCGGGCCGCGGATCGGGCGGCAGGGCGCTGGACCGGAAGCGCGGTGACGGCGATGGCGAAGCCGCCGGTGGCGATGAACTCGCGGCGGTTGAGTGAGGTGGTCATGGCTCAGCCCTCTCCGGCCGCGGCGTGGATGGCGGCGCGGATCCGGTTGTAGGTGCCGCAGCGGCAGATATTCCCGGCCATCGCCTGCTCGATTTCAGCGTCGGTCGGCTTGGGTGTCCTGGCGAGCAGCGCCGCGGCCTGCATGATCTGCCCCGACTGGCAGTACCCGCATTGCGGCACCTCACCGGCCATCCACGCCTGCTGAACCGGATGGCTGCCGTCCGCGGAAAGTCCTTCAATGGTCGTG
>JAOUIC010000446.1 GCA_029884275.1 Gemmatimonadota bacterium
GAACGAGATCCGCTCCGGCACCGGGTCGAGCTCCAGGGTTCCTTCGATCACGAAGCGCAGCTCGCCGAACCGGACCCGGTCGTCGGGCGCCGCCACGACTTTCACCCCCGTCAACCGGGGCTCGAAGAGGCCGACCGCTTCCTCGACCATGCGGGTCAGGCGGGCCTGGGTCTCGGGCGAGTCGCGGCTCATGGAGGAGATGTCGGGCAGGCCGAAATGGTAGACCGACGCGGCGACCTCATCGAGTCCTTCCGGCGCGGTCTCGGCCGTGCGGCGCGTGTTCAGCAGGGCTTCGAGGTCGCGCCGCACCGCCTCCTTCAGCGCGCGGACCGACTCCGATCGGGACATCGAGCTCTCGGCCTGACTGGTCGGATCGTCGTCCACCAGCCGGTCGAGCACCGACTGCTGAACGCTGCGCTCAAGCTCCGCTTTCGCCATCGCTCATCGTTTCCCACGTTGTTTCCGCCGTCGCCTCGCCCGTCGGTTCCCCCAGGGTGATCGCCATCATCGGGTCGAGACGGGACAGGCGGAGGTACAGCGTCTGCATGACCGTAGGGTCGCCGCCCAGGCGCTGCAGGCACCGGTAGAGCAGGGCCAGCGGCTCCGCCACCACCGTCCCTGCCTCCCATGCCTCCAGTTGCTGGGTGTCGATCTGCGCCACCAGCTGCTCGAGCGTAGGCGCGGCCACGCTATCGAGGCCCGCCTCGAGCATGACCTTGGCGAGCTGGACCTGGCGGAGGAACCGGCCGCGCGGGCTCCGCTCGCGCTCGAGCTCGCGTTGCAGCAGCTCGAGCGCCGCCTGCGTCCGGCCGGCTCGCACCTCGCTCAGCGCGCGCTCCAGCGCGCGGTCATGAGAGGGGGAGGCTGCCGGGGCGGCCGCACGCGGCGCGGGCGCGGGAGCTTCCCCAGACCCTTCGCCCACCAACTGCTCCTCCCGCAGCCAGCTCACGGTCGACGGGCCCGCGGTGGGCATGTCGTCCATCAGCGTCATGTCGGGCAGACCGGGGATCTCGATCAGGAGTCGGCGCAGCTCCTCGCGAATGGCGCGGGCCACCACATCGAAGTCCGGGCCGAGGCCGGCACACGCGTTGAGCACGTAGCGCTGGAGATCGAGCCAGCCCCGGCCGGCCGGTGTCGCCATGATCGTCTCGGCCGCCTCGAGGAGCTGCGACCAGTCCTGGTCGAGCAGCAGGGTCTTCAGTTGACTCCGCGTGTGGGTGGGCGGAGCTTCGAGGAGCCGCGGGTCGACCTCCGGCCCCAGCGCCCGAAGCTCCCCCCAGCGGAGCACCCGCAGCGCGAGATACGAGACCGGGCTGGTGGGCTCGGACCGCCGGAGGAACCGGGCGGCGGAGATCAGGCGGGCCGTGGCGTCAGCCCGGTCGACCGGTTCTGGTGCCAGGCCCCCCGCAACCGCGGTGGCGACCGCGGCGCCGCCCCCGCCGGCCGTGCCCCCTGCCGCCACGGCATCCACCGGATCCGGATCGAGCTGCAGCTTGCGCTCGAGTAGACCCTGCACGCCGTGCCGTACCTCCTCCAGTGCCTCCCGCATCGGGATGAAGCTGGGGGCGTCGCTACCGAAGCGGTCGTCGCACAGCGTGATCAGGTCGCCGAGCGCCGCCTGGGCGTCTGCGACGTCGGTCACCAGCTGGCGGTACCACGGCTTGGGCGTCGCGCCGAAGGCCTGGTCGAACTCCTCGGGGGTGAGTTTCCCCTCGGCGATCGCGGTCTGCCGGGCCTGTCCCTTCGATTCCTCCTGCTCGGCGTCCTGCTCCGAGGGGACGGTCCGCGACTCCTGGCACTTGATCCAGCTGATCCCCGACGTGGTGACCGGGACCATCCGAACCGCGATAGTGAGGCGCGTGCCCAGCCACTCGAGTGGCGCGGCGCGCAACTCGGCGTCGCCGTCCTCGAGCTGGGGATGCACGTGATCCCAGAACTGGTCGACCAGACCGTGGAGCAGCGTCAAGCCCTCCTGCAGCCCGGCGCATCCGTCGCGGCGCAACAGCGCCTCGGCGAGCCACACCGCGATCTGCAGGTCCTTCGTCTGCTTGGCCAGCGCGTCGGTGGCGAGCTTGATGACCTGAGGCCAGTCGGCCAGCTTCCGCGGCCGTTCCCAGTCGCCCTGTGGGGCGTCGTCGTCCTCGCGGCGGGCCTCTTTGAGCTTTTCGTACAGCGGTTCGTATCGGAGATCGGTGCCGCAGGGCTGGTCCCCGGGAAGCGGGGTCAGGAGGGTATCGGGCAGCGGCATGCGCCGATCACCCGGCGCTGGTCGGGGCGGGCGTGAACTCGAGTGTGCGGACTTCGAGCAGGGAGACCTCCTCGTCGTCCACCAGCAGGAGCTTCTGGCCGATGGGGGCTTCCCGCCCGTCGGGCAGCTCCTGCCACTCGGTGACGCGTCCCATCTGCACCTGCGGGTCGGTGTGCTGCCAGGCGCCGGGGGTCAGGGCGGGCAGCAGGACCTCTCCCAGCTCGCCCCCTTTGAAGCTCCCGCTCGGGCGCACGATGGCCGGGGTCCACACCAGGTCGCGCGCCCGCTTGGGGGGCTCGATCCGGAGCGAGGCGACGTGCTCGAACGGGAGCCAGAGGTACTCGCCGGCGGCGAAGACTTCGAGCCGGGCGCCGATCCGGGGGTC
>JAOUIC010000448.1 GCA_029884275.1 Gemmatimonadota bacterium
GGAGCCAGACATTCTGGCCCATCCGCACCTGCAGGGTGTCGATCCGCAGCGAGTCGAGGAACCGGCTCTGGAAATCGGCGCCCAGCCGCTCGGTGCGCAGCAGGTCGAGGTCGATCAGGCCCGAATCGCCCGGGTTCTCCAGGTCCACGATCCGCTTGGTCAGCAGGTCGGCGAAATGGAGTTCGGCCTGGTCGGCCGTGACCTGCCCGCGGAGCCGGGCGTTCATCGGCGGGCCGCGGAGGGCGAGCCGGCCGGTGACGTCCAGGGTCAGGAACCGCCGCACATCCATGACACGGAACCCCGAGGGCTCGAAGCGGAGGTCCAGGATCGGCTGCGACAACCGCTCGAGCTGGATCGAGCCGCCGGCCCGGAGCGAGCCCTGCCCACCCTGGACCACCAGCGAGTCGATCAACAGCGAGTCGCCCTGGAGGCGGATGCTGGTGTTGAGGCCCTGGTACCGGACCCCGAGGCCCGGCACCGTCGCGGCGCCCCCGCGGATCGACAGCCCGCCGCCCAGCCGGGGGGCATCCCACGAGCCGGTGATCTCCATGTCGGCCTCCATGCGCCCGCGCACCCGCCGGAGATTCCGCGAGAAGGCTTCGAGCACGGAGAGGTCAGTGCTGTCAGCGACCGCGCGGATCCTGAGCGGCCCCGGCAGCTGGCGGCGGGGCACATCGCCGAGCGCGAGATCCACCGGCAGGTCGGCGCCGATGCGCAGCACCGGCTCGCCGGTCTTCCACAGCAGCAGGTTGGCGTCGAGGCGGCGGTTGGCGTAGTTGAGGACTCCCTGCACAAAGGGAGACCCGAGATCGCCCACCAGCAGATCGGCGACCGATCCCGCGCCCCAGATGGTCGGCTCGGCCGCCGTCCCGCCGACCGTCAGGTCCAGCTGCAGCGTCCCCCCGATGGCGCTCGTGTCGCGCTCCAGCAGCGCGTACACATCCCGCAGCTCGAGCCCCAGCAGGCTCGCCTCGAGCTCGCCCTCCCCCGAGCGCGGAATGCTGCCCGACAGCCGGATCAGCCCGGCCCCATCGCCGGCCGCCAGCGCCATCGGGGTCAACTCGATCCGCTCCCGGCCAAGCCGGAACCGGCCCGGCTGCGACAGCGCCCAGCTCCGACGCGGGAGGACCAGCGTGAGGCTGTCCACTCCGAGCATCGTCGTGAGCGAGTCGGTCACCCGCACGCCCCCGGCCGTCACGCTGGACTGTTCCGTGAGCCCGGCGGACGCCATCCAGCGCAGCGAGTCCGTGTAGCCTCCCGCGCCAGCCACCACCGCCCGCGCCACCCACCCTCCCACCAAGAGGGAGTCCATCCGGAGTGATGCGCCGACCTCGGGGCGCGCCAGGTTCATCCAGCCAACGGTGAGATCGGCCCGGCGCGCCCGGAGTGCGCGCCAGGCGAGGTGCTCCGCCCTGAGCCAGGCGGTGACCGCCGGCGCCCGCCCTGTTCCCTTCAACTCGACCACTCCTTCGAGGTCGCCCGAGAGCGGGTTGGCCCGGTCCGCGCTGTCCGCCGGTGGGCCGGTGAAGCGCGACAGCAGCGAGTCCCAGGCATACAGGCTGTCGGCCGCGATGGCGAGCCGAATGGACTGGTCGCCCGGTTCGCGCCAGGAAAGGCCTCCCGACCCCGCGGCGGCTCCACCAGGCCACCACGCCAGCGCGGTGTCCACGACCAGAGTCCCCCCACGACCGGTGGCACGGAACTCCAGCGAGTCGAGCGGGACCTCCCCCAGCCAGCCGGGGCCAAGAGCGAGACGGAGGTCACCGGCGGGACCGGCAACGGAATCATACGAGCCGTCAATGGTCACCCGGCCCGATAGGGCTGTGGTCGGCGCGTCCGGCCGGATCAGGCGGAGATCCACGTCGCGGAAATCGGCCAGCAGCCCCTCCGCGGCAACGCGCTCCGGCCCCAGCGTCAGCGTGCCCTCGCTCGTCAGCTGACCGAGATCACCGGACAAGTCGGTCGCAAACGTGAACCGCGAGGCGGTGCCGTCGAGGGCGAGGCGCCCCGTCACCGATCGCTGCAGCGGGATGCCGGGATAGCTGGGCCGGACCCCGTCGAACTCCAGTGGCGCCAGCAGGACGTCGGTGAGGAACCGGGTGGTGTCGCCCCGGGTGTCGAGGTAACTGAGGCCCTCGGCGACACTCTCCGGATGGTCTCCGTCGCGGTGGCGGGCGACCCCCTCGAACTCCACCGCCCGCCACGGTCCCCGCAGAACGCCGTCCAGGGCCAGGCGGCCCCGCAACTCGACTGCGGGCGCGAGGCGGCGCACTGTGGCGAGGTCAAGGTCGGTCCCGACCAGCATCAGGGTGTCGAAGACGGCCCCGTCGGCGCCGCCCAGGCGCAGGTGCCCCACCGAGCGGAACTGGCTGCGGGCGCCGTCTACCGCGCGATCGATGAACACGACGTCCGCATCCACCGTGAGGCCGTCGCGATATCCCGCGCCGATCAGTGTTCCGGTCAGCGTCCCGTCCAGCGGCACCGTGTCGAGGTATGGGCGCGGGACGTCGAGATCGAGGTCCCTGATCGTCAGGGTCATGTCCGTCACGCCCACGCCGCGGCGCGAATCCACCAGGACCGTGACATCCCCCTCCACATGGCCCTGGCGGCCGTCGAGCCG
>JAOUIC010000449.1 GCA_029884275.1 Gemmatimonadota bacterium
AACGTAGAACAGACCGGTCAGCGGCGAGTAGGCCACCGGCTGCTGGTCCTTGAAGCCGATCGCGGCCGGGCAGATCCCCTCGGTGTTCTTCTTGGAGGAGGTGCCGTAGCGCGGATCGCGGATCGGGAGGCCGGTGGCGAGATCGATCTCGGGCTTGGCCCAGTTGATGGGGCCGAAGGCCTTGCCGACGACAACCTTGCCGTTGGTGCGGTCGACGGTGTAGCCGAAGCCGTTGCGGTCAAAGTGCGCCAGCAGCTTCTGGCCGCCCTTCTCGAACAGCGTCATTTCATTGATGCCGTCGTAATCCCACTCGTCGTGCGGCGTCATCTGGTAGATCCACTTCGCCTTGCCAGTCTCCGGGTTCCGGGCCCAGATGCTCATGGACCACTTGTTGTCGCCCGGGCGCTGGTCAGGGTTCCACGAGCCTGGATTGCCCGAGCCGTAGTACATCAGGTTCAGCTCGGGGTCATAGGAATACCAGCCCCAGGTCGTGCCGCCGCCGCGCTTCCACTCGTCGCCCTGCCAGGTGCTGACGCCGAGGTCCTTGCCCTTGTGGGACGGATAGTTGGCGTTGGCGTCGCCGTCGAGCAGCACTTCGCTGTCGGGGCCGGTGGAATAGCCGGTCCACATGTGGGCCGGTGTTGGCGTTGAACGCCGAGACGCGGCCGCGGACGCCGAACTCACCACCGGAAATGCCGGTGACGATGATGTCCTTGATCACGATCGGGGCGTTGGTGATGGTGGCGCCGTCCTTGTAATCGACGGCCTCGACCTGCGAGCCCGAACGGGCCGGGTGCCGAGCCTTCCACAGCTCCTTGCCGGTCTTGGCATCAAGCGCGATCAGGTCGCCCTGCAGCGCGTTGATGTAGATCTTGCCGCTCGGGTGATACGCGGTTCCGCGGTTCACCAGGTCGCAGCAGGCGATCGGGATGGCGTCCGCCGACTGATTCGGGACGTACTTCCAGATCTGCGGCGCGCCTTCCTTGGCGAGGTCGAGCGCGTACACGATGTTCGGGAAGGAGGTGTGCACGTACATGACGTTGCCGACCACGAGGGGATTGCCCTCATGTCCGCGCAGCGTGCCGGTCGAGAACGACCAAGCCGCCTTCAGGCCACCGATGTTGGCGGTGGTGATCTGGTTCAGCGGGCTGTAACGCTGGCCGCTGTGGTCCCGATTCGGCATCTGCCAGTCACCTTCGGGGGCATTGTTCGTCCATACCCCCGATCGTGCCTGGGCCGAGGCCGACACCGCGAGCAGAGACAGCCCCGCGATGAGCCCGCCAGACAGCATCCTGCGGGTGTAACGGTTCATAGATGACCTCATGGTAAGGGGTGACGACCTGCGACTGCCCGGCGCCTCTCTCCCCGGGGACTCGCGCCGGCGTGCGCGAGCGGTCCCGGGTGGAGCTTCACCGTCCTGCGCTTGCGTGTGGTACAAAACCTCAGCGGTCACCCGGCGTTGCTCTGCCGAATGACCGCGACGTGCCCTAGGCTGCTGCAGTGTGGCGGGAGCCGCACCAGTTGCCGGTCATGGGATACCCCGGGGTGTGACCATGCATCATCACACCACACCAGCGGGGTGAGCCGGTAATCGACTGGATCTGGATATGGGCTGCCAGTGCTGCCACGACCAACCTCGTAGAATGACGCCGAGCCCCGGTCCATCGGACCCGGGAGTGGAGCCGCCTCAGATGATTCCGGGCTTGTTATCGGCCGGGGAGAACCCCGGCTGTTGCGGCCCTGCTGTACTGACTGATGATACCGTCCAGCGCAGGAAGGGTTCCATCAGGAACCAGGCTCGACGTGGAGGGCCAACTTACAGGCCGCCGGGATGACTGTCAATCAGGCCCGACCCTTACCCAGGAGGCGGAAACCAGTGCCCCGCGGTCGGAGAACGGCGTGGCAATGACGGCACCATTGCCGTCAAGACGCTGTCGCAATGCTGCCGCCACGCGCTCGGCCGCATCGGCGCTTCCCACCAGGCCATAGACCGTAGGGCCCCAACTGCTCTGCCCCACTCCCACCGCCCCGAGGCTCTCGAGATCGGCGATGAGCCGCTGAGCCGCACCGGGCGCGAACCGCCCCCCCTGAGCCGGCGCGTACCAGCCCCCGGTGATCCGCTGGATCTCGCTGAGCGCATGGCCGAAGCCCTCCAGGTCGCCGTCAGCCAAGGCCGGAAGTAACTGCATGAGCACCAGATGCGCGACCCGCTCGACCTCCTGCTCCGGGGCAGGGGGGAGCGAGCCGAAAGCCCGGTCTTCCGCCTCGCCACTCAGCCCGGGACTGCCCTTCGGGATCGCGACCACGCACCACCATCCGGCTGGCACCGGCAGCCGGGTGAGCAGTGGCGCGACGGCCTCGCTGCCAGGATGCCGTCCGCCCTCCAGGACGAAGCCGCCCAGCGCAAAGGTCCAGGTCCCGATGGCGGAGCGCCGCCCGCGGCCCACGGCGCGCGCCAGCGCGGTGGGATCGGCCGGCCGGCCGTACAACTCGGCCAGGGCCCGGGCCACGGCGAGCGCGAGTTGAGTGCCGGATCCCAGGCCGACATGCGGCGGGATGACTTCGCGCAGCTTGAAGTGCGCTCCGCCCGGCAGGCCGGTCGCTTCGCCGTA
>JAOUIC010000450.1 GCA_029884275.1 Gemmatimonadota bacterium
TAGGTCGCTGTTCACCTGTTCGCGGCGGAGCAGATCCTCGATCTGCACCTTGCGGAGGGCGAAGGGGTCGAACCGTCCCGAGATGATGTCCGGCAGTCCCGGCATGGTCCGGGTCGAGGCGCCGGCATCGGCGGCGGCGCGCACCAGGGCCCGCACCACCTGCCCCGGCGCCTGGGGCATGGCGATGAGCACTTCGGTCACCTCGTGACCGCGGCAGAGCTTCGTGGTGTGGCTCAGCGGGCCAAGCACCGGGAGGCCGTGCATCCGGTGGTGGAGCTTCGAGGGGTCGTCGTCCACAAAGCCGATCGGGATGAGCCCGAGCTCTGGATGCGCCCTGAGCTCCTTGGCCAGCATGCCACCGGCAAACCCCGCACCGGCGATCAGCACGCGCCGGCTGCCGTGTTGCGGCCGACCGGCGCGGTGCCACCCCACGATGCGCATCACCAGCCGGGGCACGGCAACCGCGACCGTGGTGAGCAGGCCATCGAGCATCAGGACCGACAGGGGGACCCGCTGAGGGATCACGGCGAGCTGCGGCATCAGCCATCCGCCGAGCAGCAGACACAGCAGCCCCGAGGCGATGGTCGCGGTGAGGATGCCCTCCAGCTCGGAGATACTGGCGAAGCGCCAGAGCCGCCGGTAGAGTCCCAGCACCAGGAGCAGGCCGACCTTGATCGGCAGGGTGGCGACGAGGTACGCCGCGGCGATGGCCTCGTACGGCTCGGGCCACGTCAGCCCCTCGAAGCGGATGGCGAACGCGAGCAGGACCGCTACCGGGAGCAGCGTCAGGTCCAGCACCATCAGGTGCCGGTTACGCAGTCTGGGTGGGGGCGTTTCGTTCATGGATGAAGCGGAAAGCGGCGTCACGAAGGGGAAATGTACTCCCCAGGGGAAGGACGTCAATCGTCAGGCAGCTTCCCGGGTGGTGCTGCTCGACCGGGACGGCACCATCATCGAGGACCCGGGGTATCTCGCCGATCCCGACGGGGTCCGGTTTCTCCCCGGCGCCGTCGCGGGATTGCGCCGGCTCGGCGCAGCGGGATTCCGGCTGGTCGTGGTCACCAACCAGAGCGGCGTCGGACGTGGCCTGGTGACAGAGGAGCAGGTCGCGGCGGTCCACGCGCGGCTGCGCGCAGAGCTCGAACAGTCAGGCGTGCATCTCGCCGGTGTGTACTACTGCCCTCACCGCCCCGACGAGGGGTGCGGGTGCCGCAAGCCGGCGACGGGCCTGGCGACCCGTGCGGCGGCCGAACTCGGATTCCCGATCGCCGATGCCATCGTGGTGGGTGACAAGGCGTCCGATCTGCAGCTGGCACGGGCCCTCGGTGTACTGTCCATCCTGGTGCTCACCGGCGAGGGCCGGGCCACCGCCGAGGCCCATCCCGGGCTCGCCGATTATGTTGTGGCGGACCTTGTCGAGGCCGCCGGGGTCATCACCTGGTTTCGTTCCGAGCGCAGCGAGGAACCTGCTCCCCCCTGCACGTGAGCCGCCCCAGCACACCCATGCCAAGCCCAGACGACCGCTTGACCCCGATCCACGCCTACCTCCACCAGAGCGCCGACGTCCTCCGCGCGACGGCGGACGCCTGCGCCGAGGACATCGCGAAAGCAGTAGACCTGCTGGTGGCCTGCTACCGAGGAGGGGGCAAGGTCCTGCTGTGCGGAAACGGCGGGAGCGCGGCGCAATGCCAGCACCTGGCGGCGGAACTGGTGAATGTCCTCTCGCGGGACCGACCGAGGCCGCCGCTGGCGGCGATCGCGCTGACCACCGACACGTCGGTCCTGACCGCGATCGCCAATGATTTCGGATTCGAGCAGGTGTTCGAGCGGCAGGTGGAGGCGCTGGGGAGGCCGGGGGATGTGCTGATTGCCATCAGCACCAGCGGGGACTCGCCTAACGTGATCCGGGCGGTTGCGCGGGCCCGGGCCCAGGGCTGCCGCACGGTCCTGCTCACCGGAGGGGCGGGCGGGGCGGCGCTGGCTCACGCCGATGTGGCGATCCGGGTGCCGGCCGCCGACCCCCAGCAAGTTCAGCAGGCACATAGTTCGATCGGGCATCTGGTGTGCGGAAGGGTGGAGCGCGAGCTGTACGGGTGAGGTCGGGGCGCGGGGAGCGCCGGGAAGGCGACCGGCAATCCGGGGCGGGGTGTCGGTCGCCGGTGCAATGGGCGGTACGGCGCGAGGGAACCGAGCGTCAGCACTGTCAACGCCGCGGTCAATCCGCCGCATCCGGGGGGAAGCGCACGCAACGCCGCGGTCACTCCGCCGCATCGAGCGGGAAGCACGCGCCATGCCGCAGTCACTCCGCCGCATTGGGCGGGAAGCACGCGCCATGCCGCGGTCACTCCGCCGCATCGAGCGGGAAGCACGCGCGATCCCGCGGTCACTCCGCCGCATCGAGCGGGAAGCACGCGCCACCCCGCGGTCAGTCCGCCGTATCGAGCGGGAAGCACGCGCCACCCCGCGGTCACTCCGCCGCAATGAGCGGGAAGCGCGCGCCACGCCGCGGTCAGTCCGCCGCAATGAGCGGGAAGCGCGGGACAAGCTGCCGTCACGGCGCCCCATCGAGCGGGAAGCATCGTGCGGTCGGCGGGGAGCGGCGGACCA
>JAOUIC010000451.1 GCA_029884275.1 Gemmatimonadota bacterium
TCCGCTCCTCGGAGCCGCCGCGGTGCTGCACCTCGAGCGAGACCCGATGACCCCGGAGGCGGCCTGGGAGATTGCCATCGCCGGCGACCGTACCGTGGCGGTCACGACCCGCGCGAAGCGCGGCTCGATCACCGCCTGCATGGATCAGGGAGTGGCCGCCTTCCTTCCGCCGCTCCCCGCGGGAGATGCCGAGCCGTTTCTTCGGGCCCTGGGGCTCGACCCGCAGCACCAGCAGCCGTCGCTCCCCCTGCAGGTGGTCTCGACCGGATTGCCGCACCTCATCGTCCCCCTCCGCGATGGCATCGGTTCGGCGCGGATCACCCACCCCGCCTTCGGTGACCTGCTGGCAGCGGTTGGCGCCAGGTTCGCCTACCTGCTCGAGCCGGAGACCCCCGAGGGCCGCAATTGGGACAACACTGGTGGAGCCGAGGACCCTGCCACCGGGAGTGCGGCGGGCCCGGCAGTCGCGTTTTTGGTCAGGCACGGCTTCCGCCGGTCCGGGGAGCGGGTCACTGTCCGCCAGGGTGGGAGAATCGGGCGTCCCAGTGAGATCCACGTGACGGTCGAGCGGGACCGCGAGGAGTACCGGGTCTCGGTCGAGGGAGATGTCTGGCCGGTTGGCGAGGGCTCGATCGCGCCGCCCGGCCGCGGCCGTGACATCGCCTGATTGTGTTATTTTCCTCACTGTCCTCCTCACTGCGACCCAGACGCCGGAGAGGCCTCAGGCCGACATGACCGCTGACCCGCTCGCCCAGCAGATCGCGCAGCTTCGCAGCCAGCTCACGGCGGTCGACGCCCAGCTCGCCCGCGGAACTGGCGGCGTTCCCGCGGGGCTGGAAGACCTGAAGGAAGCCGTGGACAACATGCGCACCAACGTCTGGGCGGTGCTCTCGGCTTCACGGTCGAAGGAATACCCGGAGTTCATCGCGCGGTTCCGCCTCAGGCGAGCCATCGACATCCTCAAACAGGTCGCGGAGGAGATCGACTCCTCCCCCGGCCGCGGAGCGCGCCCGGAATTCGCCGAACTCCAGATCCAGATGCAGCGCGTCCAGGAGTCCATGGCGCGCACGCGGGGCCCGGCGGGATGAGCTTCGCGCTCACCTCCACAGCATTCCAGGCCGGCGCCGAGATTCCGGCCCGGTTCACCTGTGAAGGTGAGGGTGGCTCCCCGCCCCTGGCGTGGGCCGGCGTACCGCCGGGGACGAAGAGCCTGGCGCTGATCGTCGATGACCCGGATGCGCCGGACCCCGAAGCACCGAGGATCGTCTGGGTTCACTGGCTGCTCTACAACCTCCCGGCGGAGTCCACCGGCCTCGCGGAAGGCATCTCTCCGTCCAGGCTCCCGCCAGGGACGTGTGAGGGGATCACCGACTTCAAGCGGACCGGCTGGGGCGGCCCCTGCCCTCCCATCGGGCGGCACCGCTACTTCTTCCGGCTCTACGCGCTGGACGCCACCCTGCCCGACCTGGGGAAGCCGACCAGAGTGAAGCTGGAACAGGCCATGGAAGGCCACGTGATCGCCCGTGCTGAACTGATGGGCACCTATCAGAACCGGCGCTGACGCAGCCGCCGTTTCGCTTGCCCCGTCGCGCCGCGCGGGGTTTTATTCTTCCCAGGACAGGCAGCGTCTTTCTTCAGTCAGCTGAGGGCTGCATGACCGAACCTGTGGTCGGCATCGTGATGGGGAGCGACTCGGATTGGGAGGTCATGCAGCATGCCGCGTCGCAGCTCGAAGCGTTCGGCGTGCCGCACGAGCGCCGCGTGGTCTCGGCTCATCGGACCCCGGATCTGCTCTACCAGTACGCCGCCGAGGCTGCCGCCCGCGGGCTCCGGTGCATCATCGCCGGCGCCGGCGGCTCGGCTCACCTTCCCGGCATGCTCGCGGCCAAGACCCCGGTGCCGGTTCTCGGCGTGCCGGTGCCTTCGCGCCACCTGAACGGGCTCGATTCCCTGCTCTCGATCGTCCAGATGCCGGGCGGAATCCCCGTCGCGACCTTCGCCATCGGCGAGGCGGGGGCCAAGAATGCGGGCCTCTTCGCGGTCGCCATCCTGGCTCGCACCGACGCAGCGCTCGCCCGCAAGCTGGACGACTTCCGTACCCGGCAGACCGACAAGGTCCTGGGCACGACCCTGCCGGAGCCGAGGTGATCCCACCTGGAGCCACCCTCGGCCTGATTGGCGGGGGGCAGCTCGGCCGGATGTTCACCCAGGCGGCGCAACGGCTCGGTTATGAGGTGGTCGTGCTCGACCCCGACCCAATGAGCCCTGCCGGGCGTATCGCAACCCGGCATGTCCAGGCGGCATACACCGATCAGCCGGCCCTGTCGGAACTGGGCCGGACCAGCCGGGCGGTCACCACGGAATTCGAGAACGTCCCCGCGGCTTCCCTGGCATATCTGCGGACCTTCTGCCCGGTTCGTCCGGGCCCGGAGGCGGTCACCCGCACGCAGGACCGGCTGGTCGAGAAGGAGTTTGCCCGGAGCTGCGGACTCGACACGACCCCGTACCACGCCGTTTTCACCGAGGACGATGCGGGCCCGGCGGTACAGGCGGTGGGCACCCCTGCCCTGCTCAAGACCGCACGGCTCGGCTATGACGGGAAGGGA
>JAOUIC010000025.1 GCA_029884275.1 Gemmatimonadota bacterium
TCACTGACTCTCTAGAGTGAGGTTCATACCTATGCGGCACCGAAGCGTGGTCCCTCTGCTCGCCCTTATCCTGATGCTGCCGGCCAGCTCCGGGGCGCAGGACACCCGGCCGGGCATCGCCGTCATGCCATTCCAGAACGGCGGGTCGTACGGCCAGGACAAGGAGAACTTCGATGCCCTGGAGCGGGGCATCGCCGGCATGCTGATCAGCGAGCTGTCCCAGAATCCGGCGGCCCGGGTGGTGGAGCGCGAAAACGTGCAGCGGCTGCTTGATGAGCAGGACCTCGGCGCCGACGGGCGGGTGGACGCGGCCACCGCGGCGAAGGTCGGCAAGCTGGTCGGCGCGCGGTACATGGTGATGGGAACGTTCGTCGACCTCTACGGACGCTTCCGCGTGGATGCGCGCCTGGTCGATGTCGAGACCAGCGAGATCCTGAAAGTGGTGCGCAGCGACCCGAAGCTGGAGAAGCGGGAGGAGATGTTCCGGCTGCTACAGGCCCTGGCGGAACGGCTCATGGCGGAGTCGAAGCTGCCACCGCTCTCCAGCGAGGTCAGCCAGGCCGCCAAGGCCCGGAATGTCCCGACCGAAGCGCTGACCTATTACAGCCGTGCGCTCCTGTACCAGGACCGCGGCGACAAGGCAAAGGCGACCGAGTACTTCAACAAGGCGATCACGGCCTTCCCGAACTACGCCGAGGCCCAGGAAGGGCTGAAGAAGGTCAGCGGCGCCTGAGCCGTGATCGATCTCCTGGCCGGCATCGGGCGGGGGATGGCGCGCTGGTTCGCTCAATTGGGCGCGCTGGCGCGCTTCGCCTTTGAGGCCCTGCACGCTTTGCCCAGGCTCCCTGGGGCCGGGCGGCGGGTCGCCGGGCGGATTCTGCTCAACCAGCTCAGGTTCACCGCGCTCGAGGCGATGGGCCTCATCCTGCTGCTCTCCGGCGTGCTCAGCTACATGATCATCTCGACGACCATCACGCAGCTGGACCGTGTGGGCGCGTCAGAGCTCATCGGAAAGCTGATGGTGGTGGCGATCGTGCGCGAGCTCGGCCCGCTGCTGACGGCCATCGCCATCGTCGGCCGCAGCGGCACCGCCATCACGGCCGAGCTCGCCACCAACACGGTCCTGGGCGAAGTCCGGGCCCTGGAAGGCATGGGCATTGACCCGTACCACTACCTGGTGCTGCCCCGCCTGGCGGGCTGCGTGGTGTCGGTCTGTACCCTGATGGTGGTCTTCGACGTCGTGGCGGTATTCGGGGGGTACCTCGCCGCGGCCGGGATCGGCGGGATGAGCATCCAGCGCTATCTCTCCATCGTCCTGGCCAATCTCACGACCCAGGACGTGGTGCTGACGATGGCGAAGGGGCTGCTGTTCGGCCTGGTCATCGGCCTGATCCCCAGCTTCGAGGGCCTCGCGGTGCGCCGAGGCCCGACGGAAATCCCGCAGGCCGTCATCCGCGGCACCGTGCGGTCCATCGCCGTGATCTTCATCCTGGCCGCCGTGATCGTCGGCGTGGCCCAGTGACACCGCTGCTCGAATTTCGCGAGGTGCGCCTGAGCCGGACCCGGCGCGGGTCGGCGGCCTGGGAGCCCGGAGCTGGCATCACGACCGACGCAATCGTCTCGTTCGAGGTGCGGCCGCACGAAACCCTGGCCATCATCGGGGATGGCCAGAGCGGCGCGGGTCTGCTGGCGGGGCTGGCGCTCGGGCTCGACCGCCCGACGGGTGGGAGCGTGCTGACCATGGGTACCGAAATCGCGACGCTCCCGCGCTGGGAGCAACTCGCCTTCCGCCGGAGGGTGGGATACCTTCCCGAAGGAGACGGACTTCTGCAGAATCTCAGCCTGAGGGACAACGTGCGCCTGCCGCTCCGGTTCGGGAGCGATTTCCGACCCCGGGAGATCGAGGGACGCGTGGACGTCATCATGGCCCAATTGCGTATCGCGCGGGTGGCCGCGATGCGGCCCGCGGAAGCCTCCCTCGAGGACGGCCGGCGGGCGGCGCTGGCGCGCGCGCTGGCCTTCGATCCGGAGCTGGTCATTCTCGAGGCGCCCTTCGAGGGGCTCCCCGATCGCACGGCTGCGGAGCTCCTCGAGGCGGCCCGGGGAGGCGAAACCGAGCACGGGGGACGCCGGGCGGTCCTCATTACCAGCCCCGATCTGCCGGCCCTGCTGCGCCCCCGCGTCGACCGGATGCTTCGGCTGGTCGCGGGCCGCCTGGAGGTGGCGGCATGAGCCTCCGCACCCGCACCGCGGACGCCCTGGTCGGTCTGCTGGTCATCGGCGCCGTGATCATCACCCTCGCGGCGCTGGCAGTCACGCGCGGGTGGACCGAGCACCGCATCACACTCTACGTCCTCAGCCCCTCCGTGCAGGACATCAAGGCGGACACCCCGGTCCTGCTGCAGGGGCTGTCGGTTGGTGAAGTCGCGGCCATCTCCCCGATCGTCGACAGCGGCACGATGGGTCCGCCCCAGTTCCTGGTGGAGTTGCGGCTGCGCGACCGCTACCCGAACGGCGAGGTGCTCACCCTGCCGATCGGCACCAGCGCGGAGATCGGCTCCAGCGGACTGCTCGGCGCCGCGTCCATCGCCCTCCTGGTGCCGAGCGGGCGGCTGGTGGGGGCCTTGATCCCGGGCGATACCATCCGGGCGACCATCCAGCACAGCGCGACCGACGCGCTGAAGGAAGTGGCCGACTCGCTCAAGACCCAGATCTCCGACGTCCTGCGCGACGCTCGCAGCCTGCTGGCCTCCCTCGAGCGCACCTCCACGGCGGCGGAGCAGGAGCTGCGGCGGACAGGCCCGGAGGTGCGGCTCGCCATCCGCGAGGTGCGGTCGGCGGCCGCCGCGCTCGAGCCCCTGCTGAGGGATGCGGACTCCCTCGTGCTCGCCATCGAGCCGCGGGTGGGGCTGATCCAGGATTCCCTGCTGGCGACGCTGTCGGAGGCGCGGAGCCTGCTTCGGCACTCCGACTCGCTCACACAGTCCTTCGTCGGCCTCGCCGAGGATATCCGGCCCGACATCAAGGCGACTGCCGAGGGGATCGCCGTGGTCACGGCCAAGTTGGAGTTCTTCGTGGATCAGGTGAGTCGCCGGCCCTATCGCATGTTCTCCGGAGTTCGCCTGCCGCCACGGGATTCGCTGCCGAAAGATTCGACGCCGTGAAGTACCTGCTCTACCACGGCCCGTCCTGGTCGCCCGGTCCGGTGGCGGAGGCACTCTCCGCCGAACAGGTCGAACTGCGGGTGGCGGGCGCGGCCGCCGAAATCCACCTCGACGACCGGCCGACGGTCTACCTCGTCGACCCGCCGACCCGGGCCTCGGTGACGCCCCAAGCGCTGGCCGGCCTGCGGGACGCCGGCATCTCGATCCTGGCCATCGGGAAGACCGGTGAGCAGGACGTGCCGGCGGAACTTCCAGCCGAGCTGCTGGTGGGATTCGTGCGCTCTCCCGCCCCGACCCGGGAGCTGCTGGTCTCGCTTCGCGCGGCGTTCCGCATCTCGGCCACGGCGCGAGAGACCTCCCGCATCCGGGCCGAAAGCGCGGCACGTCTCAACGAGCTCACCGAGCTGGCCGAGATCGGCGTCCTGCTGACCACGGAGAAGAACCTCGACACCCTGCTGGAGCTGATCCTCTCCCAGGCCCGGCGGGTGACTCAATCCGACGCCGGGAGCCTCTACATCGTGGAGACCGACGAGGCCGGCATCCGGCGGCTTCGCTTCAAGTTGAGCCAGAACGACAGCCGGCCCGACATCCCCTTCGTCGAGTTCACCATCCCGATCGATCACTCCTCGCTCGCCGGGTATGCCGCCACCGAAGGCGAACCCCTGGTGATCGAGGACGTGTACATGCTGCCGCCGGACGTGGAGTACTCCTTCAATCCGTCGTTCGACGAACGGTACGGCTATCGCACCAAGAGCATGCTGGTCATCCCGATGCAGAACCACCACGGGGAAGTCATCGGGGTGCTGCAGCTGATCAACCGCAAGCGGGACTTGGCCGCGCGCCTCCTCACCCCGGAGGATGCAACCCGCCAGGTCATCGCCTACAGCCCCCACACCGTGAAGATCGTGCGCGCCCTGACGGGCCAGGCGGCGGTCTCGGTCGAGAACAGCCAGCTGTACGCGGCCATCGAACGGCTGTTTGAGGGGTTCGTCCGTGCGGCGGTCCACGCCATCGAGCAGCGCGACCCGGCCACCTCCGGTCATTCCGAGCGGGTGGCCACCAGGACAGTGGCGCTGGCGGAGGCGGTGGACCGGTCGGACGAGCCGACGTTTCGGGGCATCGAGTTCAGCAGGGAGCAGCTCCGCGAACTGCGCTACGCCGGGCTGCTGCACGACTTCGGCAAGGTCGGAGTGCGCGAGCAGGTGCTGGTGAAGGCCAAGAAGCTGTACGAGGCGGACCTGGACCTGATCCGCGATCGCGCCGCGTTCCTGCGCCGCAGCGCGCAATGGCAGTTCGAACGGGAACGGGCCGACTACCTCGAACGCCACGGGCGGGACGGCTACGACGAGTTCCTCAAGGCGCTCACCGCCGGCCACGCGGAATCGCTGGCGACCGTCGAGCGGTTTCTCAAGGTGGTCCTCACCTCGAATGAGCCGACCGTGCTCACCGAGGGCGACTTCGCCTCGCTGAGCGAGTTCGCCAACCAGACCTACCAGGACATCGACGGGATCCCCCAGTCGTATCTTCGCCCCCATGAGGTCCGGCAGCTCAGCATCCGGAAGGGCAGCCTGGACGAGGGGGAGCGCCAGGAGATCGAGAGCCACGTCAACCACACCTTCGACTTCCTCAGCCGGATTCCCTGGACCAAGGGGCTCTCCCAGGTTCCCCAGATCGCGTGGGGACACCACGAGAAGCTGGACGGGTCCGGATATCCCCGCCGGGTCCGAGCCCCCGCGATTCCCCTGCAGACGCGGATGATGACCATCTCGGACATCTACGACGCCCTCACCGCGCAGGACAGGCCCTACAAGCCCGCCATTCCCACTACCCGCGCCCTCGACATCCTGGGCGACGAGGTCAAGCGGGGCCAGATCGATCCCGAGCTCTTTCGCGTGTTCGTCGAAGCCAGGGTCTGGGAGTAGCGGGGGCTCAGTCCCCGCCCCGCGCCGTTCCGGCCAGCACCCCGGCCACCAGTCCCAGGTTGGCGGGAACGGTGAGCGCGAGGATCTGCAGGTTCTCCTGGTCCGCCCCCGGCAGGAGCTTCAGCAGCAATCCCGCGAGGCTCGCCGCCCCGACCATCAGTGCGCACACCCTTGCCACACCCGACCACCGGGCCCGATGCCTCAGCGCCAGTGGCAGGGCCATCGCCAGGGCGAGGGCGACGACGGTGCCCTGCAGCACGTTCTGGTTTCTCACGGCTATCGCGTGGTTGGTGAACCCCCAGAGACCGGCCATCACCAGGCCGGCCAGTCCCGTCACGAGCGCCCACCCGGTGCCGACGATCCGAAGCGCCGCCCGCGCACCGCGGGAGGTCGAGCCACGGCGGCCACCCCACCAGCAGCAGGAACCGATAAGGGTCCCGATCAGCAGGTAACCCCACCCCCATGGAGGAGGGCGGCTGGGCGCGGAGTACCGGGTGGCGTTCACCAGCGTATCCTCGCGCACCACCAGCGGGCGCAGCACGCCGGACGTGTCCCGGATCCTGATCTCGCGGAGGTAGTCATGCAGCAGGAGGGGGAGGAACATCTCGTCCCAGCGCGACACCGGGAGGTCGGCTCCCCCGCCCAGGGCCAGGTTGAGCCCGGTGTACAGCAGCGGGTTGTGGGCGTTGAGCCGCAGCGTGTGGAACCGGAAGCTGCCCGACCCGGGTAGCTGGGTCTGCGCCTGGAGGGCGCCCCCGACCGCCCGGTCGATGGCGTCGCGAACACGGGTGGAGCAGTTGTCGCGGTAATAGTCGTAGCGGTAGTAAGCGTGCTCCGGCTGGGCGTTCCATTCCAGGAACTCGCGCAGCGCCAGGCGCGCGGACGGCGCGAGGCCGAGCTCCTGTCGCCAGACAGCCCGCCCCGCCGCCTCGTAGCGGGAGACGTCTGCGTCGGTGGGATACCCGGCCATCCAGTACGTCATGCGGCCCTGCAGGAACCGCAGGATGAAGTTGTCCTGTCGGAAGCTGAACATCCCGTAGTTGTAGGCAATGCTGGTACCGGCGCGGCGGTCCTCGATCACGATGGCGTTATGACCGAACCGCTCCCACGCGGCGGGTCCGACGCCCATCGTCAGCAGATACACGGTGATTTCGCTTCCCGGCGGGTCGGCGGCGGGAGCCGCGGCCGCAACCGGGGAGGTCCCGACAGCGAGGATGGCGCAAGCGAGGAGCAGGTGGCGGAGCGTCGCCGCGCCCCGTCCCCTCACAGCGCGATGTCCTTCCCCTCGGCCGCCGACCGGTAAATGGCGTCCAGGATGCGATGGATGGTCAGCTGTTCGCGGATGTGGAACGGCTTGGCCTCGCCCCTGATCGCGGCGAGGAAATGAGCCCATTCAGCGCGGTAGGAGGCGGTGACGGCGTTCTCCCGGCCGACGGCGCCCGTGGGCGACATATCGGTCGGGACGCCATGCAGTTCCTTCCAGACGTGCAGCGGATTGATGCCGGCGGACCCCTTCCCACCCCGGATGCCGAGTCCGAACCGCTCCCCTTCTCCGACATGGTGCCAGGTGACGTCGAGGAAGATCGAGAATCCTCCCTCGCACACCACGAACGCGCTGCCCGAAGCTTCCACCCCGCGCTGGCCTTCGGCGCCGTACAGGCAGGCGCTGACCCGCTCCGGCTCCGGGAAGTTGGCCAGCCACAGCCCCAGGTCGAGAATGGTTTCGCCCAGATCGAGCATCGCCCCGCCGCCCGATTCGTCGCGCCGCTGCCGCCAGCCCAGCTGCGCCCGGCTGGGGCGGAAGACGTGCCAGCTGCCGCGCGCGCTCTCCAGCCGGCCGAGTTCCCCGCTCTGCGCGAAGCTCCGCACGATCTGCACGTCGGTCCGGTACCGGTGGTTCATGCCCACGGTGACGATGCGGTCGCGCTTCTCCGCCTGCCTGGCGATGCGCTGGGCACCGGCCAGCGTCAGGGCGAGCGGGCGCTCGATGAGGACGTGAAGACCGGCCGCCAGCGCGGCCAGCGCATGGGGTTCGTGCAGATGGTTGGGCGTGCAGATGGCCACCGCGTCGAGCGCCTCGTACTCCAGCAGCTCCTCGATGTCCGAGAACGCGTCCCGGATGCCAAACCGCTGGGCGAGCGCCCTGGCCTTGGCCAGGTCGGAGTCGCACAGCGCCACGACCTGAACGCCCTTGAGCTTGCGCAGCACGGGCAGATGGGCGACCTGGGTGATCGCTCCTGCTCCCACGATTCCGATCTTGAGGGTGTCCGACATGCCGCTCCTTCGGAAGGTCCTCAGTAGGCCCGGCTGATCTCGGTGCCCGGAAAGTACGCCGCCACGATGTTTGGCGCAGCCTGCCCCGCCCTGGCGCGACCGACCGCGCCCCACTGGCAGAAACCGACGCCGTGTCCCGCCCCGGCGCCGTCGGCGATGAGCGCGCGAAGCCGGCCATTCTCGCGCCGCTCGGCGAGATGGAACACCGCGCTCCGGAGCGCCGGCTCCCCCACGGGCCTGAGCACCTGGCGCACCGCCGGCCCCTCGACCGCCAGGGGACCGTCGGCGGTCTGGATTGCGATCTGTGACACCCGGTCCGAGCCGGTGCGCCCGGTCACCGCGACCCCGCTGACAGTCGCGGCTCGTTCTGGCGCCGTGGACAGGACCGCGGGCAGCGACTGGCGCAGCACTTCGCGGAGTTCGGCGTCGCTCCACTCGACTCGCCAGCGGAAACGCGGCGACAGTCGGCAGTAGGCCTCCCCCGCGCCATCGGCATCGTGAATCGACCGAAGATACGCCCGCGAGGCCGCGGCGAACACCTCGGTCCCCTCCGCCGTTCTCCCGCCGCAGGTGGAGAAGAAGAACGCATCGATCAGGTTGCCCCTGTGGGTGATGACCTGCCCCGCCGTCTCACGCACCGCCGAGGCCGCGAGGGGATACTCGGTCACGGTTCCGCCATAGACCTGATCCGCCACGCCGGCCTGCAGGTCAAACCCCTGGGAGGCACGCTTGCCGAGATTGCGCAGCGCGAAGGTGCGCGCCACGATGGCCTGCGCCTTGAGCGCCTCGGAATCGGACGCGTCCCTCCGCCCCATCTCGGCACCGACCACGCTCATCAGGTACTCCTCCACCGCGACGGTGTTGAAGGCCGTCACACCGGCCGGGTCGCGCGCCACCGTCACCCGGCCCCGATAGCCCCGCCCGTTGACTGCGAGGCCTCCCTCCGCTGTCGCTGCCTCGAACGTCAGAGCGAGATCGGCGCGAACGGTGAGTGCCCCGTCCGACGGCCCGGAGACGAGCTCATTCCCCGCGCGGCGAACCCGCCATCGCCCCGACGGCGGGTTCGCGAGGACGGCGCCATCGGCGTCCCGCACGACGAAGGGGCGATCCGAGCCGATCTCGACCTGCGCGACGCCGATGACAAGCCCGACACGGAGTTCAGGCTGGCCCGCGGCGGGAGCCGGTCCGCCTCCCGCCGGCTCGCGCGGGGCGCAGGTGGCGAGCAGGACGGCGAGGAGGGGAGCGAGGCGAGGTCGCGACACGACTCAGCCGCGGTAGTTGCCGAACTTGAGTTCGATGCCGAAGTCCTGGCCCCGCAGGAAGGCGATCACCGCCTGCAGGTCGTCCTTCGAGGGTCCGGTCACCCGGAGTTCCTCGCCCTGGATCGCGACCTGCACCTTCTTGAAGCCGGCGTCCTTCACCGCCTTCACCATCTTCTTGGCGGTGTCCTGCTGGATGCCCTGGGTCAGCCCGATGGTGCGACGCACGGTAGTGCCGGTGGAGGGGATGTTCTCCCCGATCACGAGGTTCCTCACCGGCACGTTCCGTTTCACCATCTTGGTCCTGATGATGTCGAGGAGCTGGTCCATGCGGAACTCGTCGTCGGCCGCCAGCCGGATCTCGGCCTTGGGGCGGTCGAACTCCACGGTGCAATGCGAGCCTTTGAAGTCGTAGCGCTGCGCCACTTCCTTGAGCGCCTGGTTGACCGCGTTGTCGACCTCCTGCAGGTCGGCGCCGGTGCTTACGTCGAAGGAGGGGTTGCTCGCCATGAGGGGATGTTCCTCGCGCCCGGGGGCATGACACGGTGGGGACCCGCCGACTGGCAGGCGGGCTAGGTGAGGTAGCTCTCGAGGGCCCGGGCCCGGCTGACGTGCCGGAGGCGGGTGAGGGCCTTCTCCTTGATCTGGCGCACCCGCTCCCGGGTGATGCCAAGCAGACTGCCGATCTCCTCGAGGGTCTTCGGTTCCGGGCCATCGAGCCCGAAATACAGCCGGAGAATCTTGGCCTCCCGCTCCTTGAGCGTGGACAGGACCTCCTCGATCGACTCGATCAGCGCCTTCTCGAACGTCTCGTTGTCGGGTCCGGAATTCTGCGTGTCCGGCAGGTAGTCGAGCAGCCTGTTGTCTTCGCCCGGCGTGAGCGGGGCGTCGAGCGAGAGATGGGTCTGCGAAATGGAGAGAGTCTTCTGCACCTCCTCCATGGTGAACTCCATCCCCTCGGCGATTTCGGCGGGCGTGGGTTCCCGGCCCAGCTCCTGGAGCAGGGCGGCGGAACGCTTGCCGATCCGATGCAGGGCTCCGGCCCGATTGAGGGGGACGCGGACGATGCGGCTCTGCTCGGCCAGCGCCTGCAGGATCGCCTGCCGGATCCACCAGACGGCGTAACTGATGAACTTGATGCCCTTGGTCTCGTCGAACTTGTGGGCCGCCCGGATCAGGCCGAGGTTGCCCTCATTGATCAGGTCGGAGAGCGAGACGCCCTGGTTCTGGTATTTCTTGGCCACCGAGACGACGAAGCGGAGGTTGCTGCGGACCAGCTTGTCGAGGGCTTCTTCATCGCCGCCGTGAATGAGCTGGGCGAGCCGGACCTCCTCCGCCTGGTTGATCAGCGGGTACTTGCTGATCTCGCGCAGGTACTGGTCCAGCGAGCCCTCGTCGGAAGTCGAGGAACCCCGTTTGCCGCTTCCTACGCGCATCGGACGCATCGAGGGTGGCCTCACTGCAGGCAGGAGTCTCCGTCTGCCGGAACCTTAGCCGCGCCCCAGTAGCGATGCAAGCGGGGTTCAGGCACCCCGCAGGC
>JAOUIC010000452.1 GCA_029884275.1 Gemmatimonadota bacterium
CAGGATCGTCTTGATGCGGGCGATGTCGCGCCGCAGGTGCCGGAACTGGATCGGGTTTGCGATCGACTCGGTGGCCGACCGGAACCGGAGCCGGAAGCGCTCCTCGGTGAGCTCCGAGAGCTTCGCCTTGAGGTCGTCGAGCGACAGCTCGTTCAACTCCGTGGTCTTCATCGCTCAGTCCCCCGTCCGTTTCACAAACCGGGTCTTGAGGGGCAGCTTGGCCGCCGCGAGCGCCAGGGACTTCTGGGCCAGGGCCACCTCCACCCCTTCCACCTCGAACAGCATCCGGCCGGGCTTCACCACCGCCACCCAGCCCTCGGGATTGCCCTTGCCTTTGCCCATGCGGGTCTCGGCCGGCTTCTTGGTGATCGGCTTGTCCGGGAAGATCCGGATCCAGACCTTGCCGCCCCGCTTCATCTCGCGGGTCATGGCGACACGGGCCGCCTCCAGCTGCCGGTTACTGATCCAGCCCGGCTCCAGGCTCATGAGCCCATACTCGCCGAACGCGACCGTGTTGCCCCGGATCGCGGTGCCTCGGGTCCGGCCCTTGAAGGTCTTCCGGAACTTGACGCGCTTTGGTGCCAGCATCGCTCAGGACCCTGTGCTGTAGGTGCGGCCCGAGAGGTCTTCGATCACTTCACCCTTGAAGATCCAGACCTTGACCCCGATCGTGCCGTATGTCGTCTTGGCCGTCGACGTGGCGTAGTCCACGTCCGCCCGCAGGGTGTGCAGCGGGACCCGCCCCTCCCGGTAGCCCTCGGTCCGGGCGATCTCGGCGCCACCCAGCCGGCCGCCGGCCCGCACCTTGATGCCCTGAGCTCCCATCCGCATGGCGCTCTGCACCGCCCGCTTGAGCGCGCGCCGGAACGAGATCCGCTGCACCAGCTGGTGCGTGATGTTGTCGGCCACCAGCTGCGCCGAGAGCTCCGGCCGCTTGATCTCCTCGACGTTGATCGCCGCTTCCTTGCCGGTGAGCTGGGCCAGTTCGTCCCGGAGCTTGTCCACCTCCGCGCCCCGCTTGCCGATCACCACCCCCGGTCGCCCGGTATGCACCGTGACGGTCACCTTGCCGGGCCGGCGCTCGATGTCGATCTGCGCGATCGCCGCATGCCCCAGACGCGCCTTGAGGTACTTGCGGACCAGCTCGTCCTCCTTCAGGAGGGCGGGCATGTCCTTGCGGGCGTACCAGCGCGAGCTCCACGGCTTGACGATGCCGAGGCGCAGGCCAATCGGATGGGTCTTCTGCCCCATTACTCGGTCTCCTTCGTGCCCACGTAGATCTCCACGTGGGAGGTCCGCTTGCGGATCGGCACCCCTCGGCCCTGGGCCGCGGCGTGGAACCGCTTGAGCGGCGTCCCCATGTTGATGACCGCCTTGGTCACCACCAACTGGTCGATGTCGAGGCTCTCGTTGGCCGAGAGCGCCGCCTGTTCGGCGTTCGCCACGGCGGACCGGAGCGTCTTCTCGATCTGCTTGGCCGCGTACTTCTTGTTGAACTTCAGGATGGCGTAGGCCTCGGTCACGTTCTTGCCGCGGATGAGGTCCACCACCAGCCGCATCTTCCGCGGCGACTGGCGCGCGTGGCGCTGGATCGCTCGGGCTTCCATGGTCACTCCGCCTTGGCCTTCTTGTCAGCCACCAGCTTGCCGCTGTGGCCCCGGAACAGCCGGGTGGGGGCGAACTCGCCGAGCTTGTGCCCGACCATGTTCTCGGTCACGTACACCGGGACGAACTTGTTCCCGTTGTGCACCGCGAAGGTGTGCCCCACGAACTCCGGCAGGATCGTGCTGGCCCGGCTCCAGGTCTTCACCACCCGCTTCTCGTTGCGGCTGTTCAGCACCGCCACCTTCCCGAGCAGGGCCTCCTGCACGAACGGACCCTTCTTGACGCTGCGCGACATCAGCCGTTACCTCCCGTCGCCTTGCCGCGGCGGCGGCCGCGCACGATGAACTGCTGCGAAGCCTTCTTGGGACGCCGGGTCTTGCGACCCTCGGGCTTGCCCCACGGGCTCACCGGCGGACGCCCGCCGGAGGTCTTGCCCTCACCACCGCCCAGCGGATGGTCCACCGGGTTCTTGGCCACGCCGCGCACCCGCGAGCGCCGCCCCAGCCAGCGGGTCTTGCCGGCCTTGCCCATCGACAGCAACTCGTGCTCCGCGTTGCCCACCTCGCCGATGGTGGCGATGCAGCGGGCGTGAATCCGGCGCATTTCCGTCGAGCGCAGCCGCACGGTCACGTAGTCGCCTTCCTTCGCCACCACCTGGATGGCGGCGCCCGCCGAACGGCCGATCTGTCCGCCCTTGCCGATCTTGAGCTCCACGCAGTGCACCGTCTCGCCCAGCGGGACCTCGCCGAGGGGGAGCGAATTCCCCACCCGCGGATCGGAGCCCGGGCCGCTCACCACCGTGTCCCCGACCTTGAGGCCGCGGGGATGCAGGATGTAGCGCTTGGCGCCGTCGGCGTAGACCAGCAGCGCGATCCGCGCGGACCGGTTGGGATCGTATTCGACCGAGTCCACCCGGGCCGGAATGCCGTGCTTGTCCCGCTTCCAGTCGATGCGGCGGTACTTCTGCTTGTGCCCGCCACCGATGTACCG
>JAOUIC010000453.1 GCA_029884275.1 Gemmatimonadota bacterium
AGCGGATCAGGCTGGCCACCGCGCCCGCCCGGGCCGCCTCGACTGCCCCGCGCGAGCGGTAGGCGACGGTGGCGCCGTAGCTGGTGAAGGGGACGTCGAACAGCACGATCTTCCCCTTCGCCTCCGCCGCCCTTGCCTTGAGGTCGTCGAAGCTCTCTACCACGAGGACGTCCGCGGTGATCCCCTTTGCCGGAGTGCCGATGCTGCCGCCGAGGCCGAGCATCGGGAGCGCGAGTTTCCGGGGCGAGACCAGCTCGGCCGACTCCTGGCCGCGCACCCAGTGCGGGACCTTCACCGGCTCGGTGTGCGGGTTGTCGAGTCCGTCGCGGCGCATTTCGGCCACGATCCAGTCGATGGCGCGCTCCAGCGACTCGGAGCCGCTCAGCCGGTGGCCGAAACGGTCGGTGAGTTCGGCCAGCCGGTGCCAGGCGGCGCTGTCCGCCAGGGCCGCGCGGATGAGTCGGGTCGAGAGTTCGCGGTAGGGATCGACCAGGGGATCAGCGCTCTGGGCCGCGGCGGGAAGGCCGGCGCCGAGGGCCAGGCACAGGAGTACGGCGAGTTTCTTGTTCACTCTGGAAGGGCCTTGGTGAAGATCACCTGGTCATCGCCGGGGGCATAGAAGTCGGGAACCCTGGCCACGGCACGGTATCCGACGGCCTCGTAGAAGGCGCGAGTCGGACCATAGTCCGCCCGGCCCGAGGTGTCCACCGAGACCAGCCGAGCCCGGCCCGTGAGCCGGCGCTCCATCTCGAGGACGAGCGCCGACCCGACGCCGGCCCCCTGTGCGGCGGGGTCGACCGCCATCCAGTACAGGTCCCAGGTCCCTTCGGTGCAGGGGGTCTGGCCCCAGCAGATCCACCCGACCAGCCGGTTCTCGAGCTCGGCGCCGAGGGCGTAGTAGGGGCGGAGCTGGAGCTCCGCCCCTACCCCTGCCCCTACTCCCCCCCCCGACGGTCCCGGCGCCGCCACGCAGTCCCGAAAGACTTCCGCCGCGATCTCCAGCTCTTCCTCGCGGAAGACGCCGGTCGCGGCGGTGATCTCGTGGACCCGGGAAGAATCGGCGCTCGTCAGGTCGCGAAGCCGCGGCCGAGCGCGGGGGGTCATGTGACTGGGAGGGCGCCCTCGACCAGCGCGTTGGCGGCCTGGCGCGAGGTGGACCGGCTCAGCGCCTCGTCCACGATCCGCCCGATCAGGTCATGGTATTCCCACCCCTGGACCTTCGCCATGCGCGACAGGCCGGCGCAGTCGGAAATGTCGGGGTTGGGGTTCACCTCCAGCACGAACGGCTGGCCAGTGGCGTCCACCCTGAGGTCCACCCGGCCGTAGCCCTCGGCGCCGCAGAGCTCTTCCCATGCCTGGCGCGCGACCGCGACGATCCGCTTCTGCAGCTCTGCGCTGATCTCGGCCGGGCAGATCGGCACTGATCCCAGGTCCTCGGGACTGCCGGTATCCCATTTCGCGGCGTAGGTCAGGATCGGCCAGCTTCCCTCCGGCATGTTGTCGAAGCAGAGCTCGGCCAGCGGAAGGACGGTATCGCCGATGAAGCCGACGTTGAATTCGCGGCCGGCGACATACTCCTGGACCAGGACCTCGTCGTACTGCTCGGTCATCTCGGCCAGCCGCTTCCGGAGCGCGCGCTTGGTGGTGCAGACCGAGCCGGCGTCGATCCCCACGCTGGCATCCTCCGCCGCCGGCTTCACGATGACCGGCAGGGTCAGGTCGATCGGCAGCTTGTTCCCGTTGGCCAGGAGGAATCGGGGGATCGGGGTGCCCGCCCGCGCCAGAAGGGTGTTCGCGGCGCTCTTGCGATGCGTCAGCGCGACCGGCCAGGGGCGGCAGCCGGTGTAGGGAATCCCGGTGAGTTCCAGGGCGCCGACCACGAAGTCCTCGAACCGGGAGATGCCGCCGATTCCCTCGCACAGATTGAAGACCGCATCGACGCGGCGGATCTTGCTGAGCCAGCCGAAGTCCGCCGGGGCGCGCACCGGAACCAGGGAGGCCTCGTGGCCGCAGGCACGCAGGGCAACCTGGACTTCCTTGACGCTGTCCACCACCGAGGCGACATCCCGCTGCTCCCACGTGTCCCAGCCACCATCGAACAGGATCGCAATCTTCACGCGGCTACCTCGGCGAGGAGGGAACGTCCACTGATGCGCTGCCAGGCGATGTCAGCCACCGTGCGGATGAGATCGTCATAGCTCAACCCGGCCGCGCGGGCGGCCTTGGGGAAGCAGGAGTTGTCCCGGGGATCGGGCAGGATGCCGGGGAGCGGATTGAGCTCCACCACGTTGGGCACCCCGTCGCCGTCGCAGCGAATGTCCACCCGGCACCAGTCCCGGCACTCGAGCGCGTGGTACGCACCCAACGCCGCCTGGCGGACCTGAGCCGCCACCCGGGCGGGTATCCTGGCCGGGCACTCGAAGATCTCCAGCGGGTCGGCCGGGTCGTCCCAGATCCACTTGGCCTCGTAGCCGTAGATCGGGGGGGCGCCCTCGGGGAGCCCGTGGAAGCGCATGCCCACGATCGGCAGGCAGCGCGCTTCCTTGCCGTTGCCGAGGATGGCCACGGTGAACTCGTCACCGGGCAAGTAGGT